>CAYOEI010000053.1:0-6143 GCA_964402825.1 uncultured Hyphomicrobiaceae bacterium | reverse complement strand
GCGCTCGATGTGCGGTAATAGGCAACGGCCGGGACTTGTTTACGCCTAGAATTACGTATATTTGCCATATTCTTATTCCGTATATTGTTTCTATTTCTTGAGAATAAGATACATGATGATCGATAGGCATACAAGAGTCTGAGGAAGAATCAGTCACGGTCTTAGGATGAAGAGAAATGTCAAGGAGGAATCCACAGAATTTTATCTAAGTTGTGAATTACGTGCATTTACCCATGGACAAATCCGGCAGACGCTTTGCGAATCACATTTGGTGATATTATCGATTTTATGAAACATACGATTCGAGAAGCATCAGGGATTGCTCCCAGTCTATTCGTTGGCCCGCAGAGCATCGCGCCATGAGAACAGCAACCTTGAATTTGAACGTCCTATCCAAGCGCTTGCTAACGAAATCAGAGTCCGCCTTTCACTGTGGCCGATCAGTGAAGAGGTTTTTGATTGAGTGCCATGTGACTCCTGTGAAGTTCCCCAACGGCGACGAACGGTATGACATTCATGATCTGGACGGCTGGCTTGACAGCCTCAAACATGCCAACGGCGACCCAGAGATTGATGCGATAGTAGCAAGGCTAGATTGATGACCCGGGTTCGCGTCAGAGGCTTCAAAATTTTCAAAGATCGCCATGGCAAGATGCGTTGCTATCATCGTGCAACCGGCACGCCAGTGGACCTGATGCAAGCCCCTTTCGGATCGGCAGAGTTTTTTGCCGAATGTGCCCGGATCAGTGAGCTGGTCAAAATCTCTGGCCCGCCAAAGCCTGGAACGCTTGGATTGCTGGTGGAGGGCTATCGGGCATCATCCGAATTTCAGGACCTAGCACCCCGGACCCAGCAAGACTATCAGCGGTGCCTCAACTATCTAAAGCCCATCTCTGATACAGCCCTTGTCAGCTTTGATCGTCCATTGACCGTCCGCATTCGCGACAAGGCAGGAGCAAAGCATGGCAGGCGCTTTGGAAACTATGTGAAGGCCGTTCTTTCAATCGTATTCTCCTGGGGCCTGGAGCGAGGTTATGTTGATGCCAATCCAGCCGAGCGAATCAAGAACATACGCCGAAAGAAAGACGCGCCGCGCGCGAACCGGCCATGGAGTGATGAGGAACGCTATGCCGTCTTGGATGCCGTTCCATAGGGGCCTCAAGGTTCCTCTTGCACTCGGGATGTTCTTAGGATTGCGCCAGGGAGACGCCCTGAGGTTGACGAAAAGCGCTTACAATGGACGTGACTGTGAAATCATCACACGAAAGACCGGGCAGCGTATCTGTTGGCCTGTCCCGGCTGCTTTGAGAAAAATTCTAGACAGCGCGCCGAGACATAGCGCGGTGACACTTGCCGCTAATAGCCGTGGCCATCCCTGGACCGAGAGCGGCTTTCGCGCATCATGGCGAACCTTACGTCTGAGACTGGAGGCTGCAGGGAAGATTGCTCCAGGCCTCACCTTTCACGGGTTGAGGCACACTGTAGCGACAATTCTGCGCGAGGAAGGATTCGACGACCGCACAATCGCCGATGCCCTTGGACAGAAGACCGACGCGATGGCACGACATTACTCACGGGACGCTAATCTGCGAAAAAAGATGATGGGAGTAGTGCAGCGGATGGACCTTGCTGAGAACAAACGGCGCTCAAAAGTTGTCAAACCCAACTGAGAAAGTGTCAAACCTTCAGGAGATGCAAAATGAACAAACCAAAAAATCCTAGCCTTATCAAGGAGGTGGTTGGTAGCGGAGGAGGGACTCGAACCCCCGACACGCGGATTATGATTCCGCTGCTCTAACCAGCTGAGCTACTCCGCCAAACCAGGCCGCAGGCGATGCGTGCGGCCAAAGCGATATCCTGGGCGATATAAGGAGTGGCCCTCGCCTCTGTCAAGAAAGCCTGACAATGAATGGTAATTGTCCTGAGCTCTAGGTTCTTACAGGATTGAAGCTTGCCCGGCCCGCATGTGTCTCCGGCATCAGCTTTCTGTCCGCCGCAAAATCGGGTTGCTTGATGAAGCGCAGCATGGTGAACAGACCCAAAGGGCGCAGCGAACGGGTATCGGTCAGGCGTAAACCGGAATTGCCGAGCACCCTCTCAACGGGGAAAACCGGCCGCCAGCCAATGATTCTGGCCAAGGGGGCGATCAGACGCTCGATGAAACCCCGCACCCCTTCATCCTGGCTGAAATGATTGACCAGAATGACTTGGCCGCCCGGCGCGCAAACCCTCTCAAGCTCGCGCATGACCTGTTCCGGATTAGGCACTACCGTCAGGACATACATCGCCACAACGGTGTCGAACTCCTCATCGGGAAAATCGAGATTGCCCGCATCCATCTCCTGCAGATTTTCAACATTTTCAAGATTATGCCTTGCAACGCGGCCCTTGGCCTTGTTCAGCATATCAGGTGAAATATCGATACCGGTGACCCGCAAATGCTTTCCGTATCGCGGCAGGGACAAGCCGGTGCCAACGCCCACTTCGAGCACCGTCCCCTTGTGCCGGTTCATAATCTCAACCGTATGGCGCCTGCCAGCCTCAACGAGCCTGCCAAAGGTGATGTCATAGACGGGCGCCCAGCGCCGGTACGCCTGCTTGACGTCAAACAAATTAATGACCGAGTTTCCGATCTTTGTAGTCATTTCCTGCATATTTCTTCCGCTCCGAAAAATTCGGGTCATTAAACTGGCAATTGCAGGAATGGCCCCCTGCATCAACATACCTCGCACCTGGTATCCAGGCTCTAACCGGCGGTTGTTGAAGCCGCTAGATTTTCCGCGCCAAGCGCCGTTTCACCGGACATAAACCGATTCTCCGGTTCTGCCCTGGTAATATAACCACCCCCAAGAACACGGGTTCCATCATAGAACACGCATGCTTGACCTGGGGATACTCCGTCTTCTCCTTCATGCAGCTCGATGAATGCTTCACCATTATGGTTAAACAGTGTCGCAGGCTGCGGAACACCGGTTGAGCGGATTTTCGCGCTCAATTCAAGTCCTTTATTCGGAATTTTCGAAAATTTCTGATCGCCAAGCCAGTTCACCTGACGCAACCACACCCGGCTTGCACGCAGGCACTCGCGCGGTCCAACCACCACATGGCCGCGTTCCGCGTCGAGTTTCACCACATAAAGCGGTTCTGACGCAGCAATACCCAAACCCCGTCTCTGCCCAATGGTGTAATTGATAATCCCGTCATGACGGCCCAGCACTTTGCCATCGAGGGCAACGATGTCCCCCGCCACGGCCGCCCCGGGCCGCAACCGCTCGATGACCTGGGTATAACGCCCGGTTGGAACAAAGCAAATATCCTGGCTGTCCGACTTCTCCGCCACCTTGAGGCCAAAACGGCGTGCGAGTTCCCGCGTCTTGTCTTTCTGCAGATGGCCCAGAGGAAATCTCAGAATATCAAGTTGCGCCTGCGTGGTGGCGAACAGGAAATAACTCTGGTCCCGATCCGCATCGGCAGCCGCGTGCAGCTCCCAGCCATTGGCGCCGGGCCTTGAGGAAATATAATGTCCGGTGGCGAGAACCGCCGCGCCCAGTTCCCTGGCCGTGTTCAGCAGATCGTTGAACTTGATTTTCTGGTTGCAGGATATGCACGGCACAGGAGTTTCACCCGAAATATAACTCTGTGCGAATTCTTCCATCACGGCAGATGCGAAGCGCTCTTCATAGTCCAGAACATAGTGAGGAATATCCAGCAACTCCGCCACGCGCCGCGCATCGTGAATGTCCTGGCCGGCGCAGCAGGTCCCCTTCGCCTGAACGGCTTCGCCGTGATCATAGAGCTGGAGGGTGATGCCTATGACATCGTAACCCTGCTCCTTGAGCAGCGCCGCCACCACGGATGAATCAACGCCGCCGGACATTGCAACGACGACACGGGTGTCTTGTGGACGCCCTGGCAAGGACAAAGAGTTCAAACTGGACATGAAATTCGCGAGCCCGCCATTATTCGGATCGCCACCTGTTTCGCCAACCCATATTGGCTGGCCGCTTTGTTGCCATACACCGCCACGAGCCCGCTGTAACTATCGGAGTGGCTAAGTATTCGACTACTCATCAGTTATTTATGTTCCCGCACCCCTCATATCAACCCAATGCGGCAAACTAGAGCAAGTTTTGATCATACGGGATCGTATGGCCGAAACTTGCTCTAGGGCCCCTTCCCGGCAATTTTAGCCCCTCCCCGGCAATTTCTGCCGGTTATTTTTCACCAGTCGCCACCAAATATCATAACTAACTTCACTTTATGCCATTGAATTTATTGCGTTATTTTTATCTTTAAGAGGTTGGCCCGCGATTTGCTCATGAAGTGGGCGAAAACAAGTATAGGCGTATTCGAATGACTCTTCTTGCTGCATATATCGCCAATCTCGCTGGCGCCGCACCGGTGGAGGACCAAAAGTCCACACTGGCAAGCGCTACAGGCGCGGGCGGACTTTTTGCGGCCCTTATGAAGGCCACGGGCGCCGTGCCCGTCACGGATGGGGAAACCGCTCCCATTCTGACACCTTTTGAGCTGCCTGCCGCTCCCGCATCAGAATCCGTCGCAACGCAAGTTAGCGCCGAAAGCAGCATGCTGCGTGAAGCCCTCACACAGGGACTTGCATACCCGCAAGGTGGAGCGGAAAGCGACGCGGCCATCTTAGAAAACCCCGGGACAGGTAACGCCGCGCCAGCCAATCCGATTTTCCCCGCAGCGGTGCCGGACACCGATGTCCAGTCTCAGCCCCCCGAGAATGGCCAACCACTGACGCCTATATTGCAGCCGGCGCCGGTTGAACCACGTGTGCCGGCACCTGCTGCGCTGGAAGCGAACACGTTATTACAAAAACTAGCAATAACGGACGCTGTTCCTCCGGTGCAGCCGATTGTCGAGGTCAGTGATAAGCTGGCCGAAACCCGGCCAGTAACGCAACAGCCCGGCGTTCCCGGTCAGGCCCCCGTAAAAGAAACCCAACTCCCGGCCGGCCTTGAAAATGCTGAAAACAAAGCATCGTTAACTACCCGGGATCGCGGACTGCAAGTTGCATCCAGCCATGCGGCGCAAGCCAGTGGCCAGCACGGCACACAAGGCGAGCTACAATCCACTCGAGCCACTCCGGCCACTCGAGCCACTCCGGCCACTCCAGCCAATCTGGCCACTCCAGCCGCAAAACACGGCGATGATTCCCCGCATGCTTCCCGTAACCTTGATCAGCGCCCGGCAACAGATATCCCAGCCAGCGATAAACAAGGCGACACAAGGGCTCAGCTCGCGGAGCGCGGATCACAGATTATCAAAGCAATTGTAAAACCTGGAAGCGGGCAGACCCTGATCCGGTTCCAAAAATTCAGCAGTGGCGACCCCGCCATCGCAACCAGTCCCCCGACGCTTACGGTGAACGTGCAGGCGAATGCGGCTTCCCCCGGCCTGGCTACGGCCAATACGCCACACGTTCCCGTAAGCGCACTGGCGGTCCATATCGCTGCTCAGGCGAGCAATGGCGCCAAACGCTTTGAAATCCGGCTCGACCCCCCCGAACTTGGCCGGATTGATGTTCGCCTCAACGTCTCGCGTGATGGTCAGGTCATGACACATCTGGTGGTGGAGCGCCCAGAGACGCTCGAGCTGCTGCAGCGTGACGCGCGCCAGCTGGAACGCGCCCTGCAGGATGCCGGACTTAATACATCCAAAGAGAACATGGAGTTCTCGTTGAAGGATCAGGGCCTCGCACATGGCGGTAAGGATCAGGCCGAGGGCGATGATGATTTCGCCTCCCTGACCGAAAACGGTGACAAGGATGCGCCGGACATTTCCGAAGACCCGATGCCGCCGCCAATTCGATATATGGCCACAACCGGTTTGGACATTCATATTTAGGGAGCTTCGACGCACATGGTCGAAATCAATCCATTCTCAGCGCTTTCGGATCTTGGGAAGACTAACGCTACCCGGGTGTCGATTGCCGATAATTTCGATACGTTTCTGACACTGCTCACGACACAATTGAAGAACCAGAGCCCGCTGGACCCGCTGGACACCAACCAGCTCACCCAGCAGCTCGTGCAATTCACCGAAGTCGAGCAGGCCGTCAAGCAGAACGAGAACTTGGAGAGCTTGATCAAGTTATCCACCGCCAGCGCCGTCAC
>CAYOEI010000052.1:0-2934 GCA_964402825.1 uncultured Hyphomicrobiaceae bacterium | reverse complement strand
GAAGCTGGAAACTCAATTAAAAGAGTCCCAGTATAAACTCGTTTCGCTCGGAGGACGATTTGTAGTCCCGGACTTTAAACTAGAACCAAAAATCTTTTCCGCCTATGTAACTAATGACTCAGTTGCCCAAAAATATCTTTTTTTCGATGAATACCAAAAAACGGGTCTTTTTAAGATTACCAAGACGATCAACACCATCCATACCAAAAAATATATTAGTGTATTCTTTGACCTTTTAGAACCGGGGAAACTTGTCTCCTCGGCCCAACAGAGCCGACGAACTTATAGTGCCATTGACGCAAATCCATTGACGGCGGTAAAATTAACGATTACTTCGGACGGTCCAAATACAAATGTCCGAATTTTAAATGTATCTTCGCTTAAAAATATTACAACTGTTTCTAAATATTTCGTAGGGTTAATAAACACCTTAAAATATAAACGAAATGGTATTATTAACCGATACAAAAAAGTAGGTCTTGATTTACCCGTAGCGCGGATACAATCACCAGAAAAACCCCCGAAGAAAAATCGACGGTTAGATGAACTGAAAAAAATTGATCCGATATTATTTGGCAGTGGATACTCTAGAAAGTGTCAATCCCCCCTAAACCAGCCGATCGGAATCGTCGGAAACGATAATGTCGATCGGTATTTAACTGAACACAAGCAGTATTTCGGAACTAAAAAAGGTCCCTTTAAGGTGAAGTATTCGTATGGAGCAACTACTGCAGATGATGTTAGAGGAGATACATGGTATGTATGTGTTCCCCCCCAAGACCCCTCAAACCCTAAAATTTTTCCCTATTTATTAGAGGCAAAACATGACGCTACTGGAAAGGGGCTCCTCGATCTAGACCCAAACCGACCTTTTGTTCCCTGCTGTAGCATAGAGAATACAAAACTAAAAAAATGGGGAGAAGGAAAAGAAGGAAAAGAAGGAAAAGAAGGAAAAGAAGGAAAAGAAGAGAAAAAAAAAGAAGGATCTGTAGCGATAACCCAACCGGATAAAACACTGAGAGAAAATATAAAGGGTTACATCCCCTTAGCGCTTAAAGAAGCTTGGAATGATACCGACGAAATCTATCTTAGATGGGGAGTCAAAAAAGATCCAAATAGTTTTATTAGATGTCTTAGCCTCGCGCTTAAGGATAATCTCGTAAACATCCAAACTAAACTTGCAGACGGAATAAAGACCTGCCGAACCCAAGAAACTTTCGGGTATAGTACGGACCAGCTTGAAGTCAGTATTCGGGATAATAAGTTTATTGACCCGACCCTGTTTTTAGGGGTCGCGCAAACTACGTTGAACATCCAAATTTTCTTATATGTGGTGTCTAAAAAATACCCGAAAGGCGATATCGCACGCCCCCGGACCGCTTTTGCTTACTTGACTCCGTTGGAAACGTATACCCATTCGGTAGTTATTGTTATTCAACAAAATATCCAACCCCCTCAATGTGAATTAATAATACGAAAAGATACCAATCAGACGGTATTTAACCAGGACGACCCCCTCGTTGGGATATGTAACACGATTCAATCACGTTCGTCTCAAGTTGTCAAGGTTGCAGAAGATGAGAGTCCGGGGTCGCTTCGCTCGCCGCCCGGGGGCGGCGAGCCAGAAATTCTCGTAGATAACTATGATGATCCGGTTAAATGTCCATCGTAATTCTATTTAAAGTTTTACCATATTTTGAACCAAATCCACTCTTTTCTTGATGGGGTTTTCCCAGTCAGAATTTTCTTTTCCTCCTCCTCATTTGGGAATTGGTTTGATCTAAAATGCATTAGGTATTCTTGAATTAATTTATATATAAAAATAAACACTAGAATAACGATTTTGTACTTAACCAGGGAAAAATACTGGATAATAAACAAGCCTAAACTGACGTCTATAAAAAAATTAGGGAAATAAAATAAATATTTCCGGTTGTGGAACTGGAGAAAGAGACTGACGCCAATAAGCCTAAATATTAATAATCCTACGAGGAGAACAGTATCGCTCTTTGAGAGCAATTTATTATGGACGATGTAAAAGAGTAATATTACATAACACATCGAATCGCCTATTTTGTCTAATTTTTGATAAGACCACGTGCGTCCCAAGGTCGTTGAGGAACGACCGGTTTTTTGTTTCAAGAGGTTCATATCGATGTTATCAATAATCGTCATTATCACCACTATTTTAAGAAACATCGGCATTTTGAAACAATAAAGAATTCCTAATGTAAAAATGATGCGTAATAGGAGTGCTTGGAGTAATAGTTTTTCCCCTTCCATTATATAAAACGAAGTTAATATTATACAACTTTTATTTCTTTAGTCGTTGAATAAAGAAATACAATCAATGTGATTTTTGGGTTATTACTCAACCTTTTAACACTTGTATTTGGAGCTGACAATATAGTAGCGCTTCTTAATCAAGAATAAGGAGGATGGAAGTTATCAGATGGGGAACTTAAACAACTTACTACTAATGGGTTTTTTTTCATCTTGTTCGAATAGCGGACCAGATGCAAGAGGATATTGCGATCAATTAATTAAGGTATGTGATGATAAAATGAAGGAAAAATTATTAAGAGTACCCTTATACTTTACCTTTTCCAATGGATATAAGAGTATTTATTCCTGGATCACACAACACACACAATTCTATTGCTTCAAAATTAAAAAAAGGGTCCCAATTTATTCCCTTCGCAGCCCTTCCGTGAGTGAATAATTGGACCTAAACGTTAATACACTACGGATAACGGTTGGGATGATTCCAAGAATAATGGGTCGAGTTACGATAATGTTCGGGTAATTTTTTCAAGGGGTCGCTGTCTTCCCGCAACGCATCTAACCCTTCCATCTCGGCGGTTTTTTGTCTGTAGCATTCGGCGAACGATGTGGGGTTGTCCTCCACTTCCGCATCTTGTTCGAATAGCGGAC
>CAYOEI010000051.1:0-3621 GCA_964402825.1 uncultured Hyphomicrobiaceae bacterium | reverse complement strand
ATCCGAGCTTGATGACGCCATCAAGGAAATGATCAAGGTCGACAAGCCGGTGCTGTTCGACTGCCGCGTCGAGAAGATGGCCAACTGCTTCCCGATGATCCCTTCGGGCGAAGCGCACAACAACATGTTGCTGGGTGACGCCGAGGATGAAGGGGATATCAAGGAAGCTATTTCGGAAAAAGGAAAGGTGCTGGTTTAGTCCGGACCTGGCCACAAGATCGCAAAGAAATCAGTAAAGTTCAGAAACGGCGAAATACATGAATATGTCACCGGCGCAAAGCCACTATCCCAGCCAGACTGTTACGGAAAAGGATGAAGCCCACACCCTGTCGGTGCTGGTGGACAATGAGCCGGGCGTTCTGGCCCGGGTCATCGGACTGTTTTCAGGGCGTGGCTATAACATCGATTCACTGACTGTCTCGGAGACGGAGCATGAGGTGCATCTCTCGCGCATCACCATGGTGACGACGGGCACTCCGATGGTTATTGAACAGATCAAGCATCAGCTGGAACGCCTGGTGCCGGTGCATACGGTTATTGATCTGACGGTCGTCGGCAATCCGATGGAGCGTGAACTGGCGCTCATCAAGGTGGCCGGCAGGGGCGAGGCCCGCGTTGAAGCCCTGCGGCTGGCGGAAGCCTTCCGCGCGCAGGTCGTTGACGCCTCTACCGAGCACTTCGTATTCGAGATCACCGGGCGGTTGAACAAGATCGAACAGTTCATCACCCTCATGCAGCCGCTTGGTCTCGTTGAAGTGGCGCGCACGGGGATCGCCGCCATTGGCCGTGGCAAGGAAGCGATGTAAAGGTACTTGCCAAGAGCTTTCATCTGAAATCAAACGCTTACAACAAAGACATATAAGGGGCATGTATCATGCGCGTTTATTATGATCGCGACGCTGATCTCAATCTCATCAAATCGAAGAAGGTCGCCATTGTCGGCTATGGGTCTCAGGGTCATGCCCATGCGCTGAATTTGCGCGACTCAGGCGTCAAGGATGTCGCCGTGGCGCTGCGCAAGGAGTCAGGCTCGGTCAAGAAGGCGGAAGGCGAGGGTTTCAAGGTGATGACCGTCGCTGACGCGGCCAAGTGGGCCGATGTGGTCATGATGCTGACGCCCGATGAGTTGCAGGGCGATATCTGGACCAATGACTTACGTGACAATATGGGTGAAGGATCAGCGCTGCTATTCGCCCATGGCCTGAACATTCATTTCAACCTGATTGAGCCGCGCGCCGACATGGATGTCTGCATGGTCGCGCCCAAGGGTCCTGGCCATACGGTGCGTTCCGAATATGCACGCGGCGCGGGCGTTCCATGCCTGCTGGCGATTGACAAGGATGCGTCCGGCAACGCCCATGATTTGACGCTCTCCTACGCAGCGGGCATTGGCGGGGGACGCGCCGGAATCATCGAGACCACCTTCCGCGAGGAATGCGAGACCGACCTGTTCGGCGAGCAGGCGGTCCTGTGTGGTGGTTTGGTCGAGCTGATGCGCCAGGGGTTCGAGACGCTTGTGGAAGCGGGGTACGCGCCGGAGATGGCTTATTTCGAGTGCGTCCACGAGGTGAAGCTGATTGTCGATCTCATATATGAAGGCGGCATTGCCAATATGAATTATTCGGTCTCCAATACGGCCGAGTATGGCGAATATGTTTCCGGCCCCCGTGTCGTGAACCAGTCGAGCCGCAAGGCCATGAAGAACGTTCTGGACGACATCCAGAAGGGCCGTTTCACCAGGGACTGGATGCTGGAAAACAAGGTCAACCAGACATCGTTCAAGGCGATGCGGGCGGAGTGCAATGCCCATGAGATGGAAGAGATTGGAGCGAAACTCCGCGCCATGATGCCGTGGATTGCCGAAGGCGCGCTTGTCGACAAGGACAAGAACTAGCCGCTCTGCATCATTGCGGGGAGTTCAAACGCCCGGTCTCGTTTGGCCGGGCTTTTTATGTGCCCAGTGCAACCTTGACCGCGGCCTTGATGGCATCGACGCGTTTCGCGAATTGATGGTCTTGAGCAAACCCATCCAGAACACCCAGCGATTTCAGGGTTGATAACGCCCGTCCGCCAAGGCCCACAATGAAACAGGTCTCATGCTCTTCGCGGGCCTGCTCTATCAATTCCTCCATCGCCAGCGCCGCGCTTGTATCGACATGGCCTGCTTCGGTGAAGTCGTAGATGATCGCCTTGTGTCCGGCAGCCTCCGCGCCGATGCGCGCCGACAGCTCGCGCGCTGATGCATAAGAGAAAGATCCGCGCAAAAAGACGATGGAAACATTTCCGTTGGCGTTTCGCAGTTCCTTGCGCTCGGCCTGGGTGAGCGGGCTTTCGCCGTCAGGGAGCGCAAGCTTCGTCACGCCTTCGAGCTGCTCCTGCTCCTGCCAGAGCGCAGTGGCGAAGCTGGCGAGAATAATGTCGACCGCGACTGCCGTTATCAGGTCGACAAATATGGTCAGGCCCATGGTTATGAACATGATGATGACCTTGTCGCGCGGTGCACGCATGACACGGCGCAGATAACCCCAATCGATGATATCCCAGCCGACTTTCAGCAAAATTCTGGCCAGCGCCGCATGGGGTATCTTTTCCGCGAGCGGTCCAAGGCCCATGACCAGGGCCAGCAGCACCAGGGCATGTAATGCGCCGGAAATGGGCGAGCGCCCGCCGGCACGCACATTGACGACTGTCCGCATCGTCGCGCCCGCACCCGGCAGTCCGCCGATCAGTGCCGAGACCATGTTGCCGATACCCTGGCCAATCAGTTCACGGTTCGAGTTATGGCGGGTTCGGGTGATCGAGTCGGCGATAAGAGATGTAAGCAGACTGTCGATGGAGCCCAGAAGCGCCAATGTCATTGCGCCTCCAACAACGCCGGCCAGACGCTCAAACGGGACCTGGGGCATGGAGAGTGCTGGTAGCCCGGTCGGCACGTCACCAATTATGGGGCCCCCGGAAAATACGAAAATGCCACTGAGCGTACCCACAACCAGTGCGGCGAGAGGCGGGGGCAAGTAGGCCCGCAGGCGCGAAGGCCAGAAAATCATGATCGCGAGCGCCAGCGAACCAATCGCCAGTGCGTCCATATTCAGTGCGCCGGGGATTTCCGGCCAGCTATTGATTGCACCCAGCGGGCCAGATTCGGATGTTGGCAGTCCAAAAAAGGGAAGGGTCTAGATCAGGATGATGATCACTCCGATACCGGACAGGAAATCCGTTTACCCCGGTTCGATTCCGGGCGTGGCCTCCACTCTTTTAAGCAGAATATTCAGTAACTTAACGGTCTCACGGCGAAAGCTCTGGGGCCGTTTTCATGTCGCGCATGTTGCAATATATTCCCCTTTTGTTTCAATGGTTCCCTGATAGTGACTAAAGCTCCATGCAACATGGATGCGACATGAAAGCCCTATTTTAGGGATTCCGGGCTGGCTTGATTTCTCTTGTGCTATACTCAGCCCAAGTGCCCGGCATTGGCGATGATGTTATGCTGGGCATGGCGGGCGCTTATCTTTGTGCTTCACCAGATGCTTTGGTGAGCGCCCGCATCCTTTCCCCCATAAGGAAAGTGGCCGGGACCGCATTCCATATCGCAGTTGAACGATTGCAGTCTCGCTCATCATG
>CAYOEI010000050.1:0-3723 GCA_964402825.1 uncultured Hyphomicrobiaceae bacterium | reverse complement strand
TGTGAAGGCAATGATCGACAATCGTATCTTCGTCCAGGTCACCGGGCGCGCACCGGTTGAGGACAAGGAAGCCTATTTCGCGGCGATCAACCTGCGTGGGCTGAAGGATTACTAAGATATCGGGCGGTGAGCCACATTTTTCAGACGTGTATCTCAAATAACGACACCGCCCGGCCGGGAGGCGGTTTCTTGCCTGCGAAATCTGCAAAATGTTGCCCCAAGGCGTTTTTGAAAGAAAAAAGGGTTGACACAATTTCTTAACTACTTGTTTTATAATGGTGAACTGTGACAAGCTCGAACTGCTGTATCCCTGTTAAACACCCAAGAGGGCATGAGCGCACTTGGGCAGATTATATTATAAGAATGCCTGCCGTCAGCGGTTCTCACACAAAATTGATATGAAGCCAGAATGGTGTCCGCGCGGGATCGCCGCCATGCGAACGCAGGATTTGGTCAGCAGTGACTATTTCATGGGCCGCCCGATTTCAGTATCGCGCGCCAACCGGTCAGAAATTTTCTTTTCAGCGGAACCGGAATCGATAGCGAGAGACCATAACAACCACGGCCTCCCTTCGGATTCATTGGGGGTATAATTTAGGCGATGTTGTATTAAGCGTACCCACTACCGGATGTCCGGCCTTTTCAATGCGTCTAGGATGTCCGGCCTTTTCAATGCGTCTAGCATGATATGAATGTGACCTGACCGCTGTTGGCAGGGCTGCCTTTCGGGGTCTCCCGTCAGCGCCTCATCGCCATCACGGCGGATCATCCATCCGTTCTTTGTGCCACAAGGGTTTTTAGTATTGGCAAACAATACGGCCTGTTCATCCGTCCAGTATTCCGGCATGCAAATCTGCATATCCAGTATGGAGCGTTTTGTAACTACTGCTTGCATAGGGCCTTTTCGTGTTATTCCGAGCTTGACTTATAGGCGCTCTTTTTCTCTTTCAAGCGCTTCGGCTTCTTTGCCGGCACTATGTTGCTGAACATCAATAAGGTAGCGCGTCACAACAGGGGACGAAAGCATATCACTCAGCTTATCCCCGTTTTTATCCACAGGCAGGAGTGCCCAGATAGCCGAAGCGCAGCGACTGGCGCGGGAGTGGAAGCCGAAGAAATAGCCTAGACGATATTTGCACCCCATATAGAGGCTGGCATTGCGCTGGCCCCTCTTTCAGGAGACCTGAAATGAAAATTACAAGGGTGTTTATCGCCCAAATTACCGTGCCGAAAACCCGGCTGCGGAAATTAAACCCTGACAAGGTCAAAAGCCTGGCGAAATCCATGAAAGCCATCGGCCTGCAATACCCTATCACTATGCGGAAATCGGCCACTAACGAAATGCACCTTATTGCGGGCCTGCACCGTCTGGAAGCGGCGAAGTCGCTTGGCTGGGACACGATTAATTGCATCTTTATGGACGGCTCATTAACCAAACGCGATCTGTGGGAGATTGACGAAAACCTGATGCGCGCGGAACTCACCCCGAGCGAGCGGCGGGCGCATCTGCGGAAGCGGAAAAAGATATGGTTGAAGATGCAGGAAGAGGCCAAAGAGCTGGGTGGGACATCGCGGCCCACCCAGCTTGATGCGCGCGGCCAAAAGAAAACCCCCCAGCAAGAAAAAGGCTTCGCTGCCGACACGGCTGAGATAACCGGCATGTCCAAGCGCCAGATCAATCGCCTTCTGGCGGACCCCAAACCAAAGCCGGAACCTCTCATCGGGACAGATCAGAAGGCGGGCGGCACGGCGTCGATGCTTCTAACTCCCGCAAAAGCAAAAAAGATTGCCCGACGGCTTCAAAGATTCCAGGACGCGATAGTTGGTGTCACCGACAATTGCGAAATTTGTAACGAGTTAGTGGACATCCCGCCGCATCTGACGCAAACACAAACTGATTTAGCAGTAGAGCAACTTAAAAAAGCAGAAAAGAATCTGAAGAGCATTAGGGGACGGATCGAAAGGGCATTTTCAGAAGGAAAAATCTCGTGACGCTACTGTATACCGGCGCGACCGATGAAGATTGTACCCCATAAAGGGGCTGGCATTGCGCTGGCCCTTTTTCTGTTATGGTGCGTCTAGACTGGTTGGGACATATCAATAAACATTGCCGCTATATCCTAGCAGGGAACAAAATGTGTGCTGTTATCCCACGTGTTATCCCTGACCCATTTTAGACGTTTCCAGCATTTGCAAACAGGGAGTGGAAAAGGCCATGGCGATCAAGATTGAACCGCTAAATGGTCCCATGGGCGCGATTATTTACGGGCTCGATTCAACCCGGCCGCTGAGCGATGAGGATTTCGTAGCTGTCGAGCAGGCGATGTTGAATCATATCGCCATCGTCGTGCCGGAGCTGGAAGAGAATGTGCCGTGGCTGAGGGATTTCGGCGCCCGCTTCGGGCCGCTGGCGCCGCATGTGCTCGACCAGTATCACCACCCCGAAGGGTTCGAGGTTTCGATCGTCGCGCGCAATACCGGCACATCGGAATCCCGCGACACGCCGAAACCGGCCGGCGCCTTCTGGCATTCCGATCTGAGCTATGAGAAAAACCCGTCCGACGCGATATTCCTCTATTCGACACAAATCCCGAGCCGTGGCGGCGATACGCTGGCGGCCAATATGTATCTGGCCTATGACGGGCTGCCTGAAAAAACCAAGCTCCGCATAGAAAATCTCACCGCCACCCACCGCTGGGGCTGGAACACCGGCGGCGCGACGCCAACGCTCACCAAGGAGCAACTGGAAACCCACCCGGACGTTGTGCACCCGGTTGTCCGCCATCACCCCAGAACCGGGCGCAAAATCCTCTATATCAATCCGGGCTACGTGATGCACATAAACGAACTCGAAGCCCAGGAGAGCGATGATCTGCTCGAAGAGTTGTTCGAGCACGCGCTGAGGCCGGACTACCAGTACCGTCACAAATGGGGGCTGAACATGCTGCTCGGCATCGACAACCGAGCCTCCATGCATGCAGCCGTGGATGACTATGACGAGCCGCGCCGTATGCTGCGGATGATCGTCGGCAATACGGAAAATATCGGCAAGGCCGCCTGAGTTGACCTTATAACGGCAGCGTTGCTGGACATGCCCGTCAGTCCTGAATAGATTCCCCCGGCACAACTTTTGGGGAATAACATGCTCTACGCGCTCATCTGCACCGACAAGCCCGACAGCCTGCAGCTTCGTCTTGATACCCGCCCTGCCCATCTCGAGCATCTCAAGGCCCATGAGGCACAGATAAAACTTGCCGGACCTTTCACCAATGAAGATGCATCCCAAATGAACGGCAGCCTGCTGATTGTGGAAGCGGATTCAACCGATGAAGCCAGGGCCATTGCGGAACGCGACCCTTATGCACAGGCGGGATTATTTGCCGATGTCCAGGTCCGTCCATGGAAGTGGACCGTCGGCAACCCCGATGCGTCCTGAGATTGCAGCTAATATTTAAACAGGAGATGGTGTGACAATGGCGTACTGGCTGTTCAAAACCGAACCCGGCAACTGGTCCTGGGAAGACCATAAGAAAACCGGCAATGCTGGCCACCCGGTCAAGCGAAGCCGCAACCATCTTGCCAACAAGCATATGATGAGCATGGCAAAGGGCGACAAGGGCTTCTTCTATCATTCGGTGAAGGAGAAACGCGTCGTCGGGCTCGTGGAGGTGGTGAAGGAATTTTATCCCGACGAAACCGACCCCTCGGGGCGCTTTGGCGTCG
>CAYOEI010000049.1:0-2961 GCA_964402825.1 uncultured Hyphomicrobiaceae bacterium | reverse complement strand
CGGGTTTTATATCGCTCACGGCTATTCCTCGGCTTCGCCTCGGGCCTGCGCGGGCGCACCCTAACGGGCGGGCCTCAATGGCCAGCCGCGCAAAGCGCGGTAGCCGGTGCAATGCGGTAAAGCGGTTCTGCATCACTCCGGCTAACCGAGGCGCAGCCGAGGCAAGGCCGAATGGCCGCCGCCCGGACAGGGCGCGCCCGCGCAGGCCCCGCCAAAGGCGGGAATAGCCGTGAGCGAAAACATACCCGAGGCACAGCCGAGGCAAGGCCGAATGGCCGCCGCGCGAAAGCGCGCCCCCGCGGAGGCCCGAGGCGAAGCCGAGGAATAGCCGTGAGCGAGATAAACCAGAGCGAGATAAACCAGAGCGAAATAAACCAGCGCGAAATAAACCCCAACCTATTCCGCTGCTTCCACCGCGCCGTTCAGATGTTGATCATTCGGTTTCTTTTTTTTTACCGGCAGGACGGAACCGGTAAATATCGCGCCATGATCCATGGCAAATGTCTGAACCGAAATATCGCCCTCTAGCGTGCACCCGTCCTTGAGCTCAACATTGTCCGACTGGATGCTGCCGTGAACAAACCCCTCCACGAGCAGATCATCGGTCGTAATATCTCCGGTCACATTGCCGTTTTTGCCGACCAGGAGAGATATGCATGAGATGTCCCCCTCCACCTGGCCCTCGATCATCAGATCGCTGCTGCAAATGATGTTGCCCTGAACAATCAGATCCTCACCAATCACAGAGCAGTTTTTATTCTCCAGGTCCCGCATGGCTATCAGATTCCTCAATCCGTTCCTTTATCATTTTGAGTGCGCCCATCTTCCGCAATGGCGTTGTTCTTCTGAATTGAACGGAACTGGCCAGCGGTTTGCGCGGCCATTCGCATCAACCAATGAGGAAATTCGCTCGCCTGGCGTATGTGCGCATCTATTTTACGCCGCATGGAACGGACACGGCTGAGCCGTGAATCGCGCCGAAAATCACGACGAGATGCCTCTTTTTGATACAAAGGATCGTTGGGCGAAGCACTGACAACCGATATGCGCGGCGCTTTGGGGAAGTACTGCCGATGATAGGAAAGCTGACCAGCACCCGTGATCTCACAGCTGCCAAGGACCCGTTTGACCAAGCCACGGCTCGTCAGTCTCTTAATGGTCGCTTCAGGGATGACGCCAATTTCAAGCGGCCCATTAATGAGCCGGCTCAGACAGGCCATATCCCCTTCGCGCAATTCAATACGCATAACGGTTGGACTCCAATACACAACACAACCGCTCCAGAACTTCAGATTACCAGTGGTTCCACTCCATAAACAAGAGAAATTATTCTTTTGTTATTATAGAGCTATAGAAACAAGATACGCTGGCAGTTTAACTATTCCAGGCTCCGGATGCTAAAAACTCAGCCTCGCCGCCTGCATCACATGCGGCAATTTCCGCACGCAATCGAGCACCTCATCGGAAATCGGCGCATCCGTTTCAATCAGCGCGATGGCATTTCCGCCTGGCACGTCGCGCCCCAGATTGAACGTAGCGACGTTGACGCCGGCCTCTCCAAACAGCGTGCCAAGCGCGCCAATATAGCCCGGCTTATCCGCATTCGTGGTGTAGAGCATATAGGGCCCGAGTTCGGCTTCCATATTAATGCCCTTCACCTGAATGATGCGCGGCTTTCCGTCCGAGAACACGGTTCCGGCGACCGAACGTTCCTGACGCTCGGTGAGAACGGTCAGGCGCATATAGCTCTCATACGCTCCCTCCTGACCGCGCGTGGTTTCCACAATGCCGATGCCGCGCTCCTTGGCCATGGCCGGCGCGCTCACCATATTTACATCCTGCAGCATCGGCCGCAGAACACCCGCCAGCGCCGCCGACGACAGGGCTTTGGTATTCAGATCGGCGATTTCACCGGCATATTCGAGCCGCACCTCCGTCAACCCGCTCCGGGTCAGTTGACCCGCGAAAGAGCCCAATTGCTCGGCGAGCTTGACAAAGGGTTTCAGGCGCGGGGCCTCCTCCGCCGTGATCGAAGGAAAATTGATGGCATTTGAGATGGCGCCAGTCAGCAGATAATCCGCCATCTGTTCGGCCACCTGCACCGCGACATTCTCCTGCGCCTCGGTCGTCGCCGCTCCCAGATGCGGCGTGCAAATGACGTTTGTCATGCCGAACAGGGCATTGTCCGTGGCCGGCTCTTTGGCAAAAACATCAAGGGCGGCCCCCGCCACATGGCCCGCATCAAGCGCCGCTTTTAGAGCCTCTTCAACAATCAGGCCGCCGCGGGCGCAATTGATGATGCGAACGCCTTTTCGCGTTTTCTCAAGCGCCCTGGCGTCGATGATGTCGCGGGTCTTGTCGGTGAGCGGTGTATGAAGTGAGATGAAGTCTGACCGCTTCAGCAAATCATCCAGTTCCACCTTTTCAACTCCAAGCTCCAATGCGTGTTCGGGAGACAGAAACGGATCATAGGCGAGCACTTTCATCTTCAGACCGAGCGCGCGTTCCGCGACAATCGACCCGATATTGCCGCAGCCGATGATGCCAAGCGATTTACTGGTTACCTCCACGCCCATGAAGGCCGACTTCTCCCATTTGCCCGCATGGGTCGAGCTATTGGCCGCCGGGATTTGGCGCGCCAGCGCCAGCAGGAGAGAGATGGCGTGCTCAGCGGTGGTTATGGAGTTGCCGAACGGCGTGTTCATCACGATGATGCCACGCGCGGTAGCGGCGGCAATATCGATATTGTCGACGCCGATACCAGCGCGGCCGATCACTTTCAGATTTCTCGCCACCGTTATCACGTCGGCCGTGACCTTGCTGGCCGAGCGCACGGCGAGGCCGTCATACTCGCTGATGATGGCTATCAGTTCTTCTTTTTTGAGGCCGGGATTGTAATCGACTTCGACGCCACGATTTTTGAAAATCTCGATTACGGCGGGGGAGAGTTCATCACTGATC
>CAYOEI010000048.1:0-4767 GCA_964402825.1 uncultured Hyphomicrobiaceae bacterium | reverse complement strand
GCAGGAATTCCTCATCGCACACGGCGCGGGGCCCTTCGCATCGCGCAATGAGCTTTTCACAAAGATCCGTGCTGATGATGTGCGCGCAGCGTGTGTCGTTTCGCAATATTTGCGTCAGCACCCCGTGATGGGCGCCCAGATCAAGGGCAATATCAAACTCGCGCATTACCGCCCCAAGGCGCAGCTGGATATCTTCACCAGCGCGTTGCAGCAGGAAGTCATGGGCGGCAAGTTTGTTCGCAAAGCGCGCCCGGCGTTGTGTCAGAAGGGTTCTGTCGAATATCTGTTCCGGCATGGGCGCCACTATCTGTTCATAGGGCCGCTGCCCTAATCTCGTGCTTATACTGGTTAGAGTGCAACGATGCGCCTAATATAGCACCAATCTTCAGGACGCATCCTTCAGTGCCCAAACAGGAGTGCATGGGCAATGCCGGATCACGCAAGCAAGAGCTTAGCTAAACACACACCCAGGACGGTGTTGCACCGCGTTGGCGAAGTGTGCAGAAAAGCCCCCGGCAAGCTCGCCGATTTTATCCTGCCGCCCTTATGTCTTGTTTGCCGTTCATCGGTCATGGGGCAAACGGGTTTATGTTCGCAGTGCTGGTCGAAGATTGACTTCATAGAGCCGCCGCGCTGTGACCGGCTTGGCATCCCGTTGCCGTTCCCTTCAGATGAGATGGTTATATCCGCCGCGGCGCTTGCCAACCCGCCGGTTTATGACAGGGCCCGCGCCGTGGCGCGTTATGACGGCGTGATGCGCGAGCTTATTCACGCGTTCAAATATGGCGACCGCCATGAAGGCATGGCGCTGTTCTCAAAGTGGATGATTCATGCAGGCGCGGATATTCTGGAAGATGCCGATATACTGATCCCCGTACCACTGGCGCGCCTCAGACTCTGGAGCCGCCGCTTTAACCAGTCGGCGCTTTTGGCGCGGGCTGTGGGGCGCTCCCTCGAAATCAGTGATGATCCAGCTTCCCTGGAGCGAACCCGCCGGACGGTTAGCCAGGTTGGCTTGAGCGCGGAGCAGCGCAAGAAGAATGTTGCGGGCGCGTTCGGTGTGCCTGAACGCAAACGCGCCATTATTGAAGGCAGGAATGTCTTGCTGATAGATGATGTGATTACAACGGGCGCGACGGTCGATGCCTGCGCGCGCACCTTAAAGCGTGCTGGTGCGGCTGGTGTGGATGTATTGGCGCTTGCCCGCGTGGTCGACCCGTTAACGCCAACACTGTAGAATGAATCAATCAAGATTGAGGATTGTATGAGCGACGAAAACACGACATTCCGGGCAGCACTGGTGCAAATGCGCTGCGGCACTGGCGTCGAACCTAATATGGAGGCCGCCATATCGGCTATCCGCCATGCGGTGGAAGGCGGGGCGGAGTATATACTGACGCCTGAAAACACCTCGCTGATGGTGCTTTCCTCCAAAATACTGTTTGCCAGTACGCAGCCCGAACAAGGCAACCCATGCGTTGAACGCTTCGCCGCGCTCGCCCATGAGCTTGGCGTCTGGCTGCATATAGGCTCGATGGCGATAAAGCTGTCCGATACAAAGGTCGCCAACAGGTCGTTTGTTTTCTCACCCGCCGGCGAGATCGCGGCGCGCTATGACAAGATACACATGTTCGATGTGGATTTGCCGGATGGTGAATCCTATCGCGAGTCGAAGAATTATCAGCCCGGTGAAAAGGCAGTGACTGTGGATTTACCGTGGGGCCGGCTCGGGCTGACAACCTGTTACGATTTGCGTTTCCCCGCGCTTTACAGAGGCCTTGCACAAGCGGGTGCTGATTTCATCACCGTGCCTTCCGCCTTTACCGCGCAGACCGGCGAAGCCCACTGGCATATCTTGTTGCGCGCTCGGGCGATTGAAACCGGCGCTTTCATTTTTGCCGCCGCGCAAGGGGGAAGCCATGAAATGGGGCGCTCAACATATGGTCATTCGCTGATTATCTCGCCGTGGGGTGAAATTTTGAGCGAGGCCGGGGTTGACCCAGAGGTGATCTACGCGGACATCGATGTGGCTCGGGTGCATGAAGCACGCAGCCGTATTCCTTCGCTGAGCCATGACCGGGTGTTTGAAGCCCCATCATTCGGCGTGCCAGCCCGTATCAGGGAGGCATCATGATCCGCTACGCACTGATATGTGACAAAGCCCATGAATTCGAAGCCTGGTTCTCAAATTCGTCCAGCTATGACGAGCAGGTTGCGGATGGGGATGTTGCGTGTCCGCAGTGCGGGTCGATAAAAGTTGTGAAAGCGCTGATGGCGCCAAATGTTGCCGGGACCCGGAAAACGGCAAGTTCAGCAAATGAGGCGATTGAGGCCGTGCGGCGCGCCCGCAATGAAATGCTGAAAAATGCCGACAATGTGGGTGACAATTTCGCCCGCGAGGCGCGAAAAATTCATTACAAGGACACTGAGCCGCGCGGCATCTATGGCCGGGCCTCGGATAAAGAAGCAAAGGCGTTGCGCGAGGAGGGGGTGGACTTTTCTCCCCTGCCGACACTGCCCGAGGATCATAACTAGACTCTATGAGATAGGCCTTGCAGCATCCTCAGGCCGCTGCAGCTTTTCTTTTTTTGCTTTTCGGGCGCGCCGCCGCCATCAGGTAATTCACATCCGTATCGCCCGAGAGGCTCCAGGAACCAGCCAGCGGATTGAAAACCATGCCTTTGCGACCCGATTCTTCGAGCCCGGCGCCGGTGCAGGCTGAGGCCAGCTCATCGGGTGTGACAAAGCGATCCCAGCGATGGGTTCCGACCGGCATCCAGCGCAGCACATATTCCGCGCCCACAATCGCCAGGGCGTAGGATTTAAGCGTCCGGTTGATGGTGGACAGCAGTAACAGCCCGCCCGGGCGAACAAGACTGGCCGCGACTTTTGTAAAAGCCGGCACGTCGGGCACATGCTCGATCACTTCCATGGCCAGAACGGCGTCAAAGCGCTTGCGGCTCTTCACAAGTGTCTCGGCACGTTCTGCCAGATAGGTGATTTCGAGGCCTTGGCCTTCCGCATGGTCGCGCGCGGCGGCAATGGTGTCGGGGGCCGGATCAAGCCCCGTCATTTTGGCGCCAAGACGGGCCAGCGGCTCGCATAACAGCCCGCCGCCGCAGCCTATATCGGCGATTTTCAAGCCCTCAAGACTGCGGGTCGATGCGCCATCAAGGTTGAAGCGGGCGCACAGCGCATCGCGAATAAAAGTGAGGCGTACGGGGTTGAGGGCATGGAGGGGGCGGAATTTTCCATCAGGGTCCCACCACTCCTCGGCCATGGCGCCAAAACGTGCAACTTCCTCTTCATCGAGGGTAGCGTCACTTTTTGTTTGTCCCGTCTTAATCATGGCCGCATTGGATGTATGCGCACGCCCTATTGTCAAGCATCTGCGGCTTATGGGTCCAGACGCTGGTTGCAGCCGTGAAGGTGAGCGACTATGAATACGCGCAAATTGGATCAGACGCTGCGCTTATGAGAAGCCGCAGCTGAATATATGTATGAGACCGGCCATGGCTCTTCTGGTTATGAAATTCGGCGGCACGTCGGTTGCGGACATCGACAGGATCCGCATCGCGGCTGCCCATGTGAAGCGCGAGATCGATGCCGGCAATCAATGCGCTGTGGTCCTCTCCGCGATGGCCGGACAGACCAATCAGCTCATTGAGTGGACGCGCGAGGCCGCCGCGCTGCATGACGCGCGCGAATATGATATTGTCGTTTCTTCGGGCGAGCAGGTCACTACGGGGTTGCTGGCGATCATGTTGCAATCCATGGGCATTTCGGCGCGTTCATGGCAGGGGTGGCAGATTCCCATCCGGACCGATGACGTGCATGGAGCTGCCCGTATCATCGATGTCGATACGGCGGAGTTGAAAAAGCGGCTTTCCAAGGGGGAAGTCGCGGTCGTGCCCGGCTTTCAGGGTATTGGGCCGGACAACCGCGTGACAACTTTAGGCCGGGGGGGCTCCGATACCAGTGCTGTAGCGCTGGCGGCAGCGCTTGGCGCGGACAGATGTGATATATACACGGATGTCGATGGCATCTACACAACCGACCCGCGTGTGGTGCCCCAGGCCCGCCGTCTTGACAAAATATCTTATGAGGAGATGTTGGAGATGGCTTCGCTTGGCGCAAAGGTTTTGCAGACGCGCTCGGTACAACTGGCCATGGTGCATCAGGTCCGTCTTCTGGTGCGCTCAAGTTTTGACCCGCCCGGCAAGGTTCCGGGCAGCGCGGAAGGGGCGGGAACCCTCGTTTGCGATGAGGACGAGATAGTGGAACAGCAAGTCGTTAGCGGTATCGCCTACACAAAAGACGAAGCGAAAGTGACCCTGGTGAAGGTCAAGGACAAGCCCGGCGTCGCCGCGAGTGTCTTTGGGCCTCTGGCGGATGCCAATATCAATGTGGACATGATCGTCCAGAATGTGTCCGCCGATGGCGTGACCACGGATATGACCTTTACCGTGGCTGCTGCTGACCTAGACCGGGCACTCGCAGTTCTGGATAAGCTCAAGGATGAGATCGGATATGCGGAGTTGCTCGGCGCCACTGACATCGTAAAGGTATCGGCCATAGGCGTGGGCATGCGCTCTCATGCCGGTGTCGCGTCGCAAATGTTCAGGGCGCTTGCCGACAAGGGAATAAATATCGGGGCGATATCCACCTCTGAAATCAAGATCAGTATTCTGATCGATGCAGCTTATGCTGAACTGGCTGTACGAACACTGCATTCGCTTTATAGGCTGGATAAAGCCTGACCCTAGG
>CAYOEI010000047.1:0-2580 GCA_964402825.1 uncultured Hyphomicrobiaceae bacterium | reverse complement strand
TCTTCATAAAAAAACCGGCCAAAATAAAACCGGGCGACCCCTCAACGGAGCCGCCCGGCCTTGAAATCAATAAAACCAGAAGTGCCGTGTAATCAGCTGGCAACGCGCCGGGTGGTCACGATCACCTTGGTGCCTACCCGGGCACGCTTATAGAGATCAATCACATCATTGTTGTACAGCCGAATGCAGCCATGGGTCACGTTCTGGCCCACGGTCCAGGGCGCGTCGGTGCCATGGATGCGATAGAGGGTGTTGCCGAGATACAGCGCGCGTACGCCAAGAGGATTGCGCGGATCGCCGCCTTTGACATGATATGGCAGTTTCGGATTCTCGCGCCGCATGGACGCGGTCGGGGTCCATCCCGGATTGACCGCCTTGCGGCTCACACGCAACGTACCGGCCCAGGTAGCACGGCCGCTCGGAACACCGATAGGATAGCTCAGGGCAGCGCCCTTCTTGTGGACATAATAGAGACGCCGGTCGGCAAAGCTGACGATAATCGTGCCGCGGCTATATTTTTTACTGAAGCTGATTTCCTTGCGGCCGCTTTGCCAGCTGCCACCGCCGCCACCGCCACCGCCACCGCCAAAGATGCTGGAGAAAATACCCTGTGCAGCCGCTTTTTGCGGCGCAATGGCGCTCATCATCCCCGCCACGGTTACTGCAGCTATGCTGAGCTTTACCAAGGAAAATATCTTCATTCCAAATCCCCTATTTGTCTTTTCCGATTTCGCTCTTCTGCTCTGTTTCCAGTGTCATCTCGCCAATTTCACCGAAAAGCCGCCCGTGAGTCCGAGTCAAGCGTGCCCAACTATATATTGTCGTCCACCCTACCCAGGTTCAAGGGGTACCGGCCCAACAATTCCACTTTAGAGGTAAGAAATTGAGAGTTTATTACGGCGGTGTGTGAAATTCGCAACAACTTGCGGCGGCCATACCGCATCGCAATGCGCGATGCCGCCTTCCATCAGCATCCTCTTAACAACCGAAAAAAAGGTGATGTTCCCGATACTAACTAACATTTTAGTTGCACGAGACTACGAGATAGGATGACATAGCGGCATGGCCAATGTGCATGAGTTGACCGCCTAAGACGTTATTCGGTCGGCTGGATTGGCCTTTGTCTTTTATCTCTCACGAGGGAATATTTTGGTTGATTTGCCCCGCTACTTGAATGCGTTCCAGTCAAATATGGGAAGATGTGCATGTCGGTTTTAGACAAAGCGAGCAGCTTGTCGCGGCGCAAATTCCTTAAAGGGAGTGCGGTGGCGGCAGGGGCCACGGCCGCCACGGTCGCATTCCCGCAAATTTCCCGGGCTCAGACCGCGACGCTGAAAATGCAGAGTTCCTGGCCCGCCAAGGACATTTATCAGGACATGGCGAAGCAATATGCGACCCGCGTGGAAGCGATGTCCGGAGGGCGGCTCAAAATAGACCTGCTGCCCGTCAACGCCGTCGTGAAATACAATCAGGTACAAGATGCCTGCCATAAGGGCGTGATCGATGCCGGGCACACGGTGTCGGCCTATTGGTACGGTAAGAACAAGGCAGCGTCTCTGTTCGGGGCCGGCCCGGTGTTCGGCGCCAATGCCTCGCAGGTTCTGGCATGGATTCACTATGGCGGCGGCCAGGAGCTGTATCGCGAACTGGTTCAGGACATCATGAAGCTGAATATCGTTGGCTTCTTTTGCATGCCGATGCCGACGCAGCCCCTGGGGTGGTTCTCGGAGCAGATCAAATCCATAGATCACATAAAGGGCATTAAATACCGCACGGTCGGCCTTGCGGCCGACATCATGCAGGGTATTGGCATGAAAGTAACGCAACTGCCGGGCGCCGAAATCGTTCCCGCGCTGGAGCGGCAAGCCATCGAGGCGTTCGAGTACCGCAACCCAACTTCAGACCGGCAGATTGGCGCAGCTGACGTGCGCAAGAACTACATGATGGGGTCCTATCATGAGGCGGCCAACTTTTTTGAAATCATCTTCAACAAGAATGTTTTCCAGTCGCTCCCCAAAGAATTGCAGGCCATCCTCGAATATGGGGTCGAAGCTGCCAGTACAGCCAATTACGGCATGGCGATGGACAGCTATTCCAAGAGTTTGCAGACGCTGATTAAAAAAGACGAGGTTAAGGTAAGCCGCACGCCGGACGCCATCATGACAGCTCAACTGGCGTCCTGGGACAAGGTTCTTGCCAAGCTGACCACGGACCCCTTCTTCAAGAAGGTCGTCGACAGCCAGAAAGCCTGGTCGCATCGGGTTGCTTATTATGATCTGAACAACGCGGCTAACTACAAGCTGGCGTTCAAGCACTATTTTCCGGGCGAGATAAAATTTTAGACCCATGAAATCCGATGCCAACAACCTCACCGGGCTGACCGCGGCTGAAGCGGGACGGCGCATTGCGGCAGGTGAGATCACGTCCCAAATGCTCATCGAGGCTTGCCTGGAGCGCATCAAGGAGCGCGATACAAGCGTAATGGCGTGGGACCATCTGGACGCCGAATACGCGATTGAGCAGGCGCGCCTCGCCGATGAGCGGCGGGCTCAGGATCTTTCGGCCGGGCCGCTGCACGGG
>CAYOEI010000046.1:0-4869 GCA_964402825.1 uncultured Hyphomicrobiaceae bacterium | reverse complement strand
CGTACTGGGCGCGCTGGGCGTGTCGCTTGGCGCAGGCATCATCGGTTCGATTCTTTCCGCGCTGATAGGTGCGGTTATTCTGCTGTTTGTCATCGGCCTGATAAAACGCTGACGGTTGAGAAGGGGAAGCGTCAGGAGGTTCCCGCGGCTATGGTTGCGCTGCAACAGGTTTTGACTAATTTCATGTTGCACTGCAACCTGTTTTAGGGCTTTCATGCGGCACGGCGCGCTTTTATAGGAAACGCGAGGCCGGCTGAGCATGAGGAGTGGAACGCCATGACCCAGGGCAAAGTACATCGCGACCGCCCGTGGCTGATCCGCACCTATTCGGGGCATTCCACGGCTGAGGCCTCCAACGCGCTCTACCGCAAGAACCTCAAAGCCGGGCAGACGGGGCTCTCGGTCGCCTTCGATCTTCCCACCCAGACGGGCTATGACTGCGACCATATTCTGGCGCGCGGCGAGGTCGGCAAGGTCGGTGTTCCGATCTCGCATCTGGGCGATATGAAAGCTCTGTTCGAGGGCATTCCGCTTGAGCAGATGAACACGTCGATGACCATCAACGCCACCGCGCCGTGGTTGCTGGCGCTCTACGTGGCGGCTGCGCAGGAGCAGGGCGCGGATGTATCTAAGCTTACAGGCACGCTGCAGAACGCTCTCCTCAAGGAATACCTCTCGAGCGGCCCTTATGTGTTTCCGCCCGAGCCGAGCCTGAAGCTCATCAGGGATGTGATCTGTTACGCCTATACGCATCTCCCGAAATGGAACCCGACCAACGTCTGCTCCTACCATTTGCAGGAAGCGGGCGCGACGCCGGTGCAGGAACTCTCCTACGCGCTGGCGACGGCCATCGCCGTGCTGGATACGGTGAAGGCCAGCGGCGAGGTGAGTGAAAAGGATTTCCCTCACGTAGTCGGGCGCATTTCCTTCTTCGTCAATGCGGGGCTGCGCTTCATCACAGAGATGTGCAAGATGCGCGCCTTCGTCGATTTGTGGGATGAGATTTGCGCAACCCGCTATGGCGTCGAGGACCCAAAACTGCGCCGCTTCCGCTATGGCGTACAGGTCAACAGCCTTGGCCTCACCGAGCCGCAACCCGAAAACAACGTTTAGCGCATCTTGCTTGAAATGCTTGCCGTGGTGTTGTCGAAAAAGGCGCGCGCCCGCGCGGTGCAGCTCCCCGCATGGAACGAGGCGCTTGGGCTTCCCCGCCCCTGGGACCAGCAATGGTCGATCCGCATGCAGCAGATCGTCGCGTATGAGACAGACTTATTGGAATATG
The DNA here is from genome assembly GCA_964402825.1 of uncultured Hyphomicrobiaceae bacterium. Classification (GTDB taxonomy): domain Bacteria; phylum Pseudomonadota; class Alphaproteobacteria; order Rhizobiales; family Methyloligellaceae; genus UBA2767. Next base: position 3,587 of record CAYOEI010000046.1, on the reverse strand, counting down.
GCGACATCTTCGATGGCTCGAAGGAAATCGATGCCAAGGTCGAGGAGCTGAAAAAAGAAGCGCGCGCGGAGCTGGCCGCAATCGAGAAAATGGGCGGTGCGGTCGCCGCCATCGATTACATGAAATCAGCGCTGGTGAAGGCGAACACCGCGCGGCTCGGGTCCATCGAGTCCGGCGAGATGACCGTCGTCGGCGTCAATAAGTGGACCGAGAGCGAACCCTCGCCGCTGGCCGGCGAGGCGGGCGGCATCGTCACCGTGCCTGAGTCGGTTGAGCTTGAGCAGATTGCAAAGCTGAAACAGTGGCGCGCCAACCGCGACGCCAAGGCCGTCGAAACAGTGCTGGCTGAACTCAAGGCGGCGGCAGAGGACAATTCCAACATCATGGAAGCCTCGATTGCCTGCGCCAGGGCGGGCGTCACCACCGGCGAGTGGGGGGCTGTTTTACGCGAGGTCTACGGCGAATACCGCGCCCCGACCGGTGTTAGCAAAACTCCTTGTGAAGGCGAAATCACCCTCGATGATTTGCGCGCCAAGGTGAAGGCAGCCTCGGGCAAGCTCGGGCGCACGCTCACTTTTCTGGTTGGCAAGCCAGGGCTCGACGGGCATTCAAATGGCGCCGAGCAGATAGCAGTGCGCGCCCGCGACATCGGCATGGACGTGGTTTATGAGGGCATCCGCCTGACCCCGGCCGAGATTGTCGATGCGGCGCAGGCGCAAAACGCCCATGTAATAGGGCTGTCGATTTTATCCGGCTCTCACGTGCCGCTGGTGCGCGACGTCATGGCGCTGATGCGCGAGCGGGGCATGGATAATGTGCCGGTTATCGTCGGCGGCATCATCCCTGAGGGTGATGAAAACATCCTGCGCCAGGTGGGTGTTTCGCGGATTTATACGCCGAAGGATTTTAAGCTCAACGCGATTATGGGTGATATTGTGGAGCTGGCGGGGGGATAACTGCCGCGCAAGTTGCCCGGCAATGACGAAGAGATAACCTTTCTCCTCACCCTACCGCTTCGAGCCCCTATCCATGCGCACCGAAATGGTGGGAGATACCGACGCTTATATCAAGCACGCTCTGGTAGGCGCTCAACATCGGATCGATCAGCAAGTTGTTTATCTCGGCATAGTCGCTTCCCTCATAGCCGGTATAGCTTGCCTGCTCGTCCATCGTGTAGTCGTCCGGGCTCGGCATCCGTTTGGGATATGCGTCCCGTAACAGTGCCGTGGCTTCTTCCACCCTCAGCTTCAGGATCAGATTCATGATGTCGTCCTGCGAGATGTCGTTGCGCGTGGAGAAGCGCGGCAACCGCGCGGCCAGCAGGAAAATATGCTGGATCAGGGCGATCCGGATTGCTTGCAAAACATCAAGTTCCGTGCGTTCAGGCAAGCGCGCCTCCATCGGATCCTCGCCGATCGCGCGAACCAGATCATGAAGGTGGATGGCGTCTTCGCGTAGATAAGATGCAAGATGCATCATGGCGTCGTGGCGCGAGTCACCTCGCAGGAGATGGGCCAGATATAGACAGGCGTCCTTGAGGTGCGGCTCCAGATCGTCAATCGGCCGGGTGACCCAAAAGGCGTCATCGAAGAGGCTGGCATAGGCAACTAAGGTTTTGATGCTGGAGAGCTGCCGGGCGTGCGCGAGCATCTTGAAGAGGCGCCTTGTCCGGTTGGATCGCGCATAGATTTCGCCAAACTTCTCTTGGTCGCGGCGCAGCGATGTCCCCAGGCCCGCAACCACATTTATGAGATAGCCATATTGCTGCAAAAGGGCGTTATGCGGGATAGCGCGCATTTCAGCGATAGCAACACGTTCATCGCGCCCGGCATCAAATTGCCGCTTTGATTTCCGCGAACCCGATTCGACGATCAGGTTGACACCGAATGCACCGAGGGTTGCTGCATAGTTGGGGCTCTCGAACAGACGGGTCTGGTATGATTTCATGCGTTCGAAATAGTCGCGGCTAAAAGTGTATTCCTCGTAGAAGGCATCCTCTTCTTCTGCCTCCTGCTCGGGCCAGCGCGCCTCGATGGTCTGGGCAAGGCAAGCGAATGCGAGGTCGGCAGAACCGAACAGCGTGTAGCCGTCACCACCCTGGATACTCATCTCATGCTGGAGAGGCACTTCCTTGCTCTCGTAGCGCGCCCTGACCCAGGGCGAAAGAATATAATCCATGCGGTCGCGGAAAGATGTGGGGTGTGCGCCGCGTCCCATGGATTCGCCATGGGTGTCGAACATCAGCACGCCGACGCCTGTCAGACCAGAGCTCTTCACGAGGCTGGCGAGCTGGCCTTGCAGACGTTCAACAGCAAGCGCTGTGGGGATTTGTCCGAGGTTGCGGCCCGCATCTGAGAACCCCGTCTCAATGCTGATCCGCCCGCGCGCCTCTACATAAGACCGGAAGCTCTGCGTCTTGAGCAATGTCTCTATAATCCCGGCGCCGTGCTCCAATGCATCTTCGGTTTCGAACAGAGGCGAAATGTCCAGCCTGTCGGTAATGCCAAACAGGCGCGCGAAATACAATGCCGCCAATATGGTGAAGGGGTGATTGCATTCCGCGATCAGGAGGCGGATCGGCGCATCGCCGTCAATATGCTTGAAAATCTGGGCAATGGTGATGAATTGGCGGATCGCCGTCGTCTGTTCAACGGCGAGGGATGCAAAGTTCACACTCTCCGGCGAAAGCCCGGTGATCATTTTATCCAGCTTGTCGAGAAGGACACGGCTCTCAATATTGGTGGAACCTTCAATGCCCAGCGGTTTTCGGATGGCGTTGTGGAGCTGCATTGCATTAAGGCGGAGATGAATCCGCGACGATCCCAGTCCCTGGCTGACAAGCAGCGAGCGTAACTGGACCAGCACCATCGAACTCTCGTCGTCGGCGTTGCTAATGGCCGCGGTGATCTTCTCCACTACCGGCGTGATCGAGGTTCGAAGTTCACCCGCCGGTTCGCGGGTCAGCATGTCAGCGGCCTGGCTGAGGGATTCGGGGGATGAAAGGTCGGCTCCAAATAGGGTGATTTGCTTCCGGAGAGAGGCGGCCTCGGTTTTCAAAATGCTTTCCACATCACCCAGAGTGGCAACCGCGTCCATAGCGCCGCTCATTGCCTTGTTCACCTGTGCGGCGCGCACATCGTCGAGATGCCGCTGAATTTGCCAGAGCTTTTCCTCAAGGCGGAAGCGGATCATGTGTCTCCAGTTGATGTCAGTACGGCCGTCAATATCATAGCCAACCCAGCAGGCGATGGAGACTGGATTGGGCACAAGGTTCTGCCAATCGTCAGGATACAGGGTGCGGGCTTCTTCCAGCACAATCACATTCATCCGCCGCACCGCTTCGCGGGCGTTGGATAGCGCATTCAGCGCCTGAGAATGTTCGCTTTCAAGTGTGATGGCCGGATCCGGGCGGTGCGGGAGCGCAAGCAGATCGTCGCGCATGTTATCGCTGACTTCAGCGGTTTTCACCTGGCATACGAGTACATGACGCAACTGCTCTGACATCGCGAAGGTGGGGTGGCCAGTGAATACAAAGCCGTCAAAGGGTGTCTCCCAAAGTCCTTTGAATTCATCGAGGGGAATAAGTT
>CAYOEI010000045.1:0-6715 GCA_964402825.1 uncultured Hyphomicrobiaceae bacterium | reverse complement strand
TCAGAACGGCAGCTGATCGATGGCGAAACGCAATGGAAGTGCGGCGGGCAAAAAGCCCGCCGCCGCCACCACCCAACCAATTCTGAATGTTGACGGGGTCACGCTCCAGTACAAGACCAAGGAACATCTGATCACGGCGACTTACCGCGTCGGATTCGATGTCTACCCGGCCGACAGATTCGTTCTGCTTGGTCCCTCTGGCTGCGGCAAGTCAACGCTCCTCAAGGGCATTGCCGGCTATATGAAGCTGGTTGAAGGCGCCATCCGTCTGAAGGGTAAGGAAATTTCCGATCCAGGCCCCGACCGGGTTATGGTGTTCCAGGAGTTCGACCAGCTTCTGCCCTGGAAAACGGTCAAGCAGAACATCATTTTCGCGCTTCATAACGGTGGCAAGACTGATACTGCGGCCGAGGCCGAAGAAATTGCCATGGAATATATCCAGAAGGTCAAGCTGACCGGCTTTGAAGATACGTTCCCGCATATGTTGTCGGGCGGCATGAAGCAGCGCGTGGCGATCGCGCGCGGCATGGCGATGGAGCCTGATGTCTTGCTCATGGACGAACCCTTCGCCGCCCTTGATGCGCTGACGCGTTTGCAGATGCAGAAAGAGCTTCTGCAGCTGTGGGAAGACACCCATTTCACGGTGCTTTTTGTCACCCATTCCATTGAAGAAGCGCTGATTATCGGCAGCCGCATTCTTGTCCTGTCGCCGCATCCCGGGCAGGTCAAGGCGGAACTGAACGCGCATCATCTCAACCACGACAATGTTGGCGGAAAGAAATTTGTAAAAGTGCAACAGCACATCCATGACATGTTGTTTGCCGACAGAATTATGGAAGAGGAAGCCAAGCCAGGAGCGCAAGGGTAATGGGCACAATACCCGACGTCCTGGTCCGTCCGGAATTTGAGGAAACGGAACTCTCGAAGGCTGAAACGGGCGACGTCGCTCGCAAGCTGACGCTGTTTGAGCGCATTTCGGATATGCACACCGTCCGGAAGCTGTCGATCCTGGTGATGGTGATAGTCGTTTGGGAGCTTTATACGCGAATGAGCGGTGTCTCCGAGCTGATCCTTCCCAAATTCTCCGCCACCGCCGAGGCTTTGTTTCAGGGAGTAATGAACGAGCAACTGCTGGAAATGGTGTGGAATTCGATGATCGTCCTGGTCACCGGTTACGCTATTGGCATTCTGATTGCGACGCTGCTGACCACCGCTGCGACAACGACCCGGTTCGGCAATGATGTTCTGAGCACGCTGACGGCGATGCTCAATCCGCTCCCCGCCATCGCGCTGTTGCCGCTGGCTTTGTTGTGGTTCGGGCTCGGCGCCGATGCAATCATCTTCACCCTGTTGCATTCAGTGATCTGGCCGGTGGCGCTCAATGCCCATGTGGGTTTCATGAGTGTCAGCGAGACGCAGCGTATGGTCGGGCAGAATTACGGGTTGAAGGGACTGTTTTATGTTGCCAAGCTTCTGATTCCTGCCGCTTTCCCGCAAATCCTGATGGGCTTGAAGATTGGCTGGGCCTACGCCTGGCGCACGCTCATTGCTGCTGAGCTGGTGTTCGGCGGCTCGATTTCAGACACCGATGACGGCGCGGCTGGCGGACTCGGCTGGTTCATTTTTGCAAACCAGATGGACTTACAGATTGCGTCTGTGTTTGCAGGTCTGTTCACGGTCATTCTGGTCGGTGTGTTCGTCGAGAATGTTGTCTTCAACGCGATTGAGAACCGGACTGTTCGCCGGTGGGGGATGCAGGCAAGATGACCGGATCAGCAAAAGAAAAAAGCTCGGTTCCCGAGCTTGTCATTCGTCCTGAATATGAAGTTGCCGACATTGCCCAGGCGCAGATCAACGAAGTCGCGCACAAGCTTTCTTTGTTTGAGCGTATCTGGAACATCAATGGCGTTCGCAAGTCCTTCATTCTGCTATGCCTGGTTGCATCCTGGGAAGCCTACACCGTCGGGTTCGACGTTGAACCGTTGATGCTGCCGAGTTTTAGCGTCTCCATCACGACGCTTTACAATGCCCTGTTCCATGGCGATCTGATCTTCAAGGTCTGGTACTCGGTGAAAGTATTGCTCATCGGCTACTCAGCTGGACTGGCAATCGCCGCTATTCTGATCCTCTGGGCCACGGCTAACCGCTTCGGCAGCGATTTCATTGCCATGGCCACCGCCATGTTCAATCCATTGCCTGCGATTGCGTTGCTGCCATTGGCGATGCTGTGGTTTGGCCTTGGAACCGCAAGTCTGGTCTTCGTTCTCATCCATTCGGTACTTTGGGCAGTCGCTCTTTCCACCCATAGCGGATTCGAAAATGTCAGCCACACTTTGCGGATGATCGGGCGCAATTACGGGCTGAAGGGCATCAAATATGTCTGGAAAATCCTTGTTCCCGCCGCGCTGCCCTCAATCCTCGCGGGCATGAAAATCGGCTGGGCTTTTGCCTGGCGGACCCTGATTGGCGCCGAATTGGTCTTTGGCGCTGCATCCGGCAGCGGCGGACTTGGCTGGTACATATTCGAGTCCAGCCAGAACATCGATACCGATGGCGTATTTGCGGGGCTCTTCATGGTGATCCTGTTTGGCATCGTCGTGGAGAATGTCGTGTTTAGGAATATTGAGCTTCGCACCGTCAATCGATGGGGCATGCAGCGATAGGAGAGTGTCATGGCGTTGTCAGTAACCAGAACAGGAAAGACATTTTTCGCGGTGGTTGAGGGTGTTGATCTCTCCCAGCCGCTGGATATGGAGACAGTTGAAGCGATCCGGCAAGCCTGGTGGGATCATTCCATCCTGGTGTTTCGGGATCAGCACATCTCCGATGACCAGCACATCGACTTTTCCCGCCACTTTGGTGAATTGCAGGGTCACACGGTGACGGACTGGCTGCTCCCCACGCACCCGGAAATCCTGGTGCTGTCGAACCGCGGGGAGGGCGGCGTCAAGCCACTGAAAAATGGCGGCGCTTACTGGCACTCCGACATCACCTATCAGGCCATACCGCCCATGGGATCCATCCTGCACGGTCTTACCGTTCCACCCGTAGATGGCGACACGCTCTATGCGGATATGTACGCGGCCTACGAAGCGCTGGATGATGAAACCAAGGAGCTGATCGAGGGACGCATCGCGATCCATAATTACAAGCATCGCTACATGATGATGGCACAAGGAGGTGCACGCCCGGAGCCGACTGCCGAACAACTCGCTGAATGGCAGGATGTGGAACAGCCGATTGTGCTGGTCCATCCTGACTCAGGCCGTAAGGCGCTGTTCGTCAATGAAGGCTTCACGATGGCGATCAAGGGTATGGACACCGATGAGGGCGATGCACTCCTCCAGCGGCTGTTTGACCATTCCGCAAGCGAGGAATTCGTTTATGCCCACAAGTGGCGCACGGATGACATTGTCATGTGGGACAACCGCAACACCATGCACCGCGCGACGACTTATGACTCAGACAAATATGACCGCACAATGCACCGCACCACCATTAAAGGAACAGCACGTCTGCAGGCGGCGGCTGCCTGAGCCACGCTGAACCGCCCAAGGCAAAATTTGAATTTTTTATTTTAGGCGATGCCCCGCGCATCTCGCTGGAGAGATTTTCTTATGTCCGGCGCGCTACAGGTGTATCGAGAAGGAGAGTGACGTGTCGGAAAGTCAGAACCAGTTCCTGGGAAATCTTTCAGGAAATATACCATTGGAACTTTCAGGGACCGCGACCATAGAGCCATCGGGTGATTTTGAAGCAGGCACGTACACCACCTTCACACTTGTTTACACTGCAGGGTTTTACGGCATTGATGACAGCGGCAGCATCAAGGTCGTATCGCGATTTGCCTCCGATCAGACGAAGCCGCAATTCAACGACCCCAAGGCTCCGGGATACACAACCGTAACGGCCAGTAATAACGCCAAGCTGGAGTTGCGCTACGACCCCAAGGGCAATGTGCGGCCCTGGGATGGAACGCTCTATATCAAGATCGTGAACGGCTTCATGAAGGAAGGCGATACCATCACGATTGTATATGGCGAGAAGAGCGGCGGCTCGCCCGGGATACGGCTGCAGACATTCTGCGAGGACACGTTCGAGTTCCGTGTTCTTGTCGATGCCATTGCCACCTACACTTATGTTCCGGTGCCCGGCCAGCCGACGATCAATATCGTACCGGGCCCTCCTGAAATCTGGCGCGCGGTTGCACCCACAACACATCCCGCCGGGCAGCCCTTTCGTCTTTCATTGAAGGCCGAGGACAAATGGGGCAATCCGAGCAACCAGGTCAGCGCGAGCCTAAGGCTGCGCAGCACACCGGAGGTATCAGGCTTGCCTGAAACTGTTGAGTTCTCATCCGGTGAATTCACCCAGGTGATCGAAGGACTGAAAGCTGAGAAGCCAGGAACGTACCGTATTGAAATGCTCAATGATGCGGGCGACGTGCTGGCGACGGCCAATCCGATCCGCATTGTTGAACCAGAAGATGGCCAGCTGCTGCACTTCTGGGGTGATGTGCATGGCCAAAGCGAGGAAACCATCGGGACGGGCAGCGCGCGGCAATATATGGATTTTGCGCGCAACAAGGCGTTTGTCGATGTGACCGGCCATCAGGGCAATGATTTCCAGATTACCAAAGAGTTTTGGGCTGAACTGAACGGCATAATCGGCGAATACAATGAACCGGGCCGTTTCGTCACGCTGCCGGGTTACGAATGGTCCGGGAACACATTTCTGGGCGGTGACCGGAACGTATTCTACATGACCGAGGATAGGCCGATCTATCGCTCCTCCCACGCGCTCATCAACGATAACTCCGATGCTGACACCGACTGCGGCACGGCGGGCGAGCTGTTTGACAAGCTCATCGCGAATGGCGAGAACGCGGTTTGCCTCGCCCATTGCGGCGGCCGCTATGCAGATGTGAAAGTGGCTCATGACGGCCGGGTGGAGACAGCCGTCGAGGTGCATTCCTCGTGGGGAACTTTTGAGTGGATTTTGCATGACGCCCTTGAGATGGGGTACCGCATGGGTGTTGTCTGCAATTCCGATGGCCATAAGGGCCGACCCGGCGCCAGCTATCCCGGATCTTCGAAATTCGGTGCGATTGGCGGACTTACCTGCTTCCTGATATCTGAATTGACGCGTGAAGCGATCTTCGACTGCTACCGCAAGCGGCGCCATTATGGAACAACCGGCAACCGGATGATCCTCGACGTGACAGCGAATTTTGACGCGCAAGGTCAGCTCTACCATAACGATCCGGCGCTCGGACCAGCGGAGGGGCAGGCCGCTGTGCAAGCCATGATGGGCGATATTGTGAATTTGCCATCAGGCAATGCGACGCTCAAAATTCACGCAATCGGTTCGGCCCCAATTGAACGGATCGACATTTTCAACGGCCTTGAGCATGTCTCGACACATCGCCCCTATGCTGAATCCGATCTGGGAAATCGTATCCGTGTCGTCTGGGAAGGCGCTGAATATCGCGGCCGCTTTCGTCAGGTTATCTGGGACGGCAGTGCCGAGTTCTCAGGCAACAAGATTATCAAAACCAAGCCAATTAATTTCTTCAATGCCGATAAGACGCTCGACCAGACAAGCGGCAATATGCTTGTGTGGAAGGCCCTGACTACCGGCAATTATGGCGGTTTCGACGCCTGGCTGGAGGATGGCATGAGCGGAAGCATTAATATCCAGACTCCGGTCGTGAGCGAGAAAGTGGATATCGGAAATATCGGTTTTGAAGACACCGTGTACGATGCGGAAAAACTTGGCCGTAAGCTCCGCCTGTTCCGGTTGCCGGATGAAAATCCTCATTTCGAGATGACAGTTGAGCAGGATATCCCGCTGCGCGATGAGGGAGACAATCCTGTTTATGTCCGGGTCACCCAGGAGGATGGCAATCAGGCCTGGTCGAGCCCGATCTACATTTACAGGTAGTGCCCATGCAACCAACAAACCTTCTGATCATAATGTCGGACCAGCATAATCGGCGTCTGGCGGGGTGCTACGGGCATGACATTGTCAAAACGCCCTATCTCGACCGGATGTCTCGCGATGGCACGCGGTTTGATGCCGCCTATACGCCGTGCCCGGTTTGCGTTCCGGCCCGCGCGTCCTTCGCAACGGGTAAGTATGTGCACCAGATCGGGCTGTGGGATAACGCCATGCCCTTCGATGGAACGATGGCGAGCTGGCACTCTCTTTTGCGTGACCGTGGCCATCAGGTTGTCTCAATCGGAAAGCTCCATTTCCATTCCGCCGACGACGATAACGGTTTTAGCGATGAGCAGATCGGCATGCACATCATTGATGGCGATGGTGATCTGCTTGGCCTGGTGCGCGATGAGGATATGCCCAAGCGCGCCGGCGCCTACAAGATGGCCAAAATGGCCGGGCCGGGCGAGTCGCTCTACACCACCTATGACCGCGAGATCGCGGCGCGCGCGCAGGTGTGGCTGCGCGAGGAGGCGGGTAAATTTACCGAAAAACCCTGGGTGCTGTTCGTGTCATTCGTGTGCCCGCATTTTCCGCTCACCGCGCCACCGGAATTTTTCTATCCCTATTACGATCAGGACTTGCCGGAGCCAAAACTTTACGCGATGCGCGATAAGCCATTGCACCCCTTTCTTGAGGACTACCGCGCATCCTTCGCCTATGACGATTTCTTTGAAGACGCGGATATGGTCAAGCGCGCGCAGGCCGGATATCT
>CAYOEI010000044.1:0-8880 GCA_964402825.1 uncultured Hyphomicrobiaceae bacterium | reverse complement strand
GAGCCTGGCTATCACCACGGTCACCCCAAAGTAGCCCGATCAACTCCTCGCGCGAGTGTGCCTGCTCGGGCTTGAGTGCAAGGTAAGCCAGCAACAACGCTGCTTTCGTGCCTGTAATCTTGATTTCTTGTTCTGTTGCGTCACAAGCTTGAAAGCCGCCGAATAGCTTGAGGAATAGCGACTTCATCGGGTGCTTCCCGCCGGGCCCGTCCGGGTTTAGGACGGATACGGAGTATTTAACGATTAATTAACGGCAGGCGCAACGGGTCGCCTGGTTCATTAACGCTCCGTCATACAGCGGGATAATGCCGGCTATCTAAACTGCAGGTCGTTCAACACTCTCAGGAGGACTTGCCATGAAACGCCAAACATTACTTATCGCAGCTGGACTGATGGTTCTCACCGGCATGACCGAAGCCAATGCTTTTGACAATGCAAAATATCAGGCCGTCAAAGCGGGTAAGCAGGACTGCCCATTTTGTGATCTGAGTGGGGCGGACTTTACAGGCGTCAAGATCACGGGTGTCGACCTTTCGGGTGCCAACCTGACGGACGCCAATCTTAGCGGGGCTGCTTTCACGAAGGTTGATCTTTCAGGTGCTGACTTGACTGCAGTCACTGTGAAGGGAACGGATTTTTCGGACAGCAATCTCAAAGGCGCAGACTTGGATCAGGTTGATCTGACAAAAGCCGTTCTCGTCGGTACAAAGCTCGAAAGTGCCTATTGTGATTGGGCGACGAAACTTCCGGAAATCACAGGCATGGTCTGCGAGGGGGTCGCAATCGTAAGGAAAAAAGACACCTCAACGAAACGTAAAATGCTCTGAGGCAACTCGAAGAGGCAGCGATGACTGACTGTTCGACTTCAGCCATCCCGTTAATCCTGGCGGGATGGCAAGCTAATGCTCGCAGATGTCCGCTATTGGCTATAAGCGGAGATTGGTCATCCGGCCGCAAGCCGAGTTCTCTAACCTGATCCGGTCAATGCAAGTGTCGGCCCAACCGATTTTGAGCCCGGTTCGGCGTAGGAAGCTTTCCGTGGTATAATTCTAGTTGTTGCGGAGACGGTGTCCGACAAGCATTGGACGTACGGTCGGGAGCATTTCATCGCTCCGTTGTATGATCAATTCATTTTCGTGCCGATTGTGCGTCCCAACTTTGGAGGGTCCAAGGCATGCTAGTGAAAGAAATGCTCAAGGCCAAGCGGACCGATGTGGTTACGGCCAAGCCCAACGAGACGATCGATGCCCTCGCTCATCGTCTAACTTTAGAAAATATCGGTGCGGTTGTCGTCAGCGGAAACGGTAAAACAGTGGAAGGCATCATCTCGGAGCGAGACGTGGTGCGTGGACTGTCACGGCATAGATCCAACCTGCTCACCATGCGTGTGTCGGAACTCATGACCCGCGAAGTACTGACATGCAGCCCGGATGACAATATCAAGGACATCATGCGCCAGATGACCCAGCGCCGCGTCCGCCATCTTCCTGTGGTGGAGAAGGGTCAGCTCAGAGGTCTCATCAGCATCGGCGATGTTGTCAAGAATCGTCTCGATCTCATGCAACTTGAGGCCAATGTTCTGCGTGACCAATTGGTAGCCCACAACTAGAGGTCATGACGGAATGTACGGTCCAAGTGCACGTTTTTGTTATTCGAGCACATAAGCCGTAGAACGTTACAGCGGCACTAGCCTTATCTACCGATGTGACTTGACCCCGGACTCCGCAAAGGGCTGAGAGGGCATTGTCAGAGGAAAATTCTGAATACTCAAGGTGGTCATGGAACCCCTTGGATCAATCCGGAAAATTTAGGGAAATCAATGGCGACGAAATACGAAGTCGGCGTGCGGGTAAAGTATTCGACTTTTCTCTGACAATGCCGCCGCGTTCAATGTATGGGAAAGTGCGAACGCGGTAACCTAAAAGAACGTCGATGCGGTCCTTTGCGATCGCCTCCGATTAACGTGACAATGCCAGAAAGCGCTCCTTACTCATCCCCTGCGTGATAACATCGAGAAGACCTGAAACGACTAACAGACACGCACTATGCCATCGTCCGATTCTCTCTCTGGTTTGATAAAATGGCTCGCCAAGGATACTTGGCGAGGCGGTTTCCTGGATGTGCTGGACCGTCACATCGGAAGGGTTCTTGACGAACAGGGGATCCCTGACTTTGACGAACTCGACGGCCTGATCGGTTCTGACTGGGCGATGACGTTGTGGGGTTGCGCCTTCGAGGACTTTTTGACCAAGGATGTGGATGGCGCGGGAAACATCGTCGACGATTACCTCAAGCGCCGAGGCTGGAAAGAGTCTGCCGGGAACAAGGCTTATATGGCCGGACTCAAGGATTCGGTGGTGAGTCTTTACGAAGTGAGCGACATTCAGCCGGGTCAATCATTTCTTGCTCGCGATCTTCTTCGCGATGGTGAGCCTGTCCGTGTGAGCGAGCGCACGGCGACAAAGACACTCAAGTCATGGGATCGGGTGGCGATGCGCCTCGTGGACGTTCGCGGGACGATGATCATTGGAGGGGGTCTTTTACCATTCGAGCACGATCCTTCGAAAAATTTGATCGCTGCGATCGGCGGACATGAAAACCGGATATCGGCCGACACTCCGGCATTCATAGACGAGCTTGGCTTAGACAGGAATGATCCTGAATTCGAGCGTTTGATCGGCACGGCCACAAACATGGCCGACCTCCTCCCCATTCTTGCACCAGCGTTCTCTTTGTATTTCCTCGAAGATCTGCTCGATCGGATTATGAACCCCGCTGTTCCACAAATGACCAACAGCGATGGTGAGGACATGGAGTTCATGCGGCTCGTCTATCGCCTGGCAGATGGTGTTACACATGCGCAGGTTTGCGCCGCCCTTAATCGAGCACCGGATCTGGATGCCGTGTCGGAAACATTCTGGAACTGGCTGGAACTGAAAAAAGCAACCAGGAAAAGGAGGAAAGCTGGTGCGGGAAAGGATCTTGGGTTCGTAACGACTATGGGCGACGGTTCTGTCGTTCTGGGAACGATAGAGCTGAAATCAAAAACGATTGAACTGTGCGTCAATTCCGAAACCCGCACCGACCGTGGGCGCAGGATGCTGGAACCTCTGCTTGACGGCCTTGTTAGCGCTCCGCTTGTGGAACGTCAGACACTCGAACAGGCTTTTGCGGAGCATCGCGAACATGGATCAAGCCCTGAAGCGCTGGAACTGGATCCCGACGAACAGCGTCAAATCGTCCATGAGGCCATGGACCAGCACTATCGCGCCCAACTTGATCAGCCAGTTCCGTCGCTCGGCAATATCTCGCCGCGCAAGGCAGCGAGATCGAAGAAAGGCCGCGATAAGCTTGTCGTTTGGCTCAAGCTGCTCGAAAACCAAACCGCAAAGCACGATCCGGACGAGCCGATGGCATCCTACGACGTCACATGGATTTGGGAAGAACTCGGCGTCTCGGACCTAAGAAACTAAACCCGATGAAGCGGCTGGAAATCGCGACTTTATTGGAATCGGCGAGAAGGTCTTCGACATCCCGGAAGCTCAGGGGAAACCTGAAATACAGCCACACCGCATGTTGGATAATTGAACCCGGAAAACGATGGCGGCGATAGGATATCTGTTTCATCCGGGGAAGCTACCGCACCAACCTGGACGAAGCCACTCAGTTACCGTGACAGCCCCGTATTCCCTTCTATTCCGCTCGCAAATGATCGCCATATCGGTATCGGTTTTGCTGAAGTGCCAGTTCATGAGCTTCTTCCAACGAGACATAAGCAACGTCCGTTCTATCGGCAGCCCAATCGCGGAAGGCGCGATCGTCGACGAACAAGTTGACGTGGTTGCAGAACGCACCGCGCAGGTTTTCGCAACATGCGGCACTATCGGGGGCTATGATCGACATAACGGGTTTTGATGGCCGTGAGGATATGATTGCCTGGGGCGTCATCTCGATTTCAATTGTCTCGCCCGTGGCGGGACAGCACGTAGAAACCTTGGCCGACTTGTTGAGTATCTCGGGAAGGAACAGCGCATCAAAAACACACCATGTGTACAGCTCCTTACTCCCGGCCTTTAACTTGTGGTTTGCCGGAATAAGACTCAGCCCCCCATAAGCTGTGATTGCACCTGCTGCGTCAAAATCAATGGTCGAGCGCGGTAAGTCATTCAGCAGAGTGTCCACTCCAGCCGGGGACAGGCTTAACCATTTCGCCAGGGCAGTCCGGTATACCGGCAGACCTTCTCCAAGACGCCGGTAGAGCGCGAGCGTCAGGGGAATCAGGTGCGAGCCACCTTCGAGGAAATTCCCCTCCCGGAGATAGTTGCGGAAGTCATCGCGATGATCGTATTGGGCCTCATCCAGCATAGGTTTTCTCGCGCGTTTTTTCGTAAAGAGTGTGTCTTTTGCCCCGCCCACTGCCTAGGCGGCTTTCCGCTGCTCGCAGCGGTGCAGATAGTAGACATAGGCGGCAACGGCGACGGTGGCGGCGATGGAGATGCGCAGCGCAAACCTGAACTCAAGCCAGAAAAGAAGCGCGGAAAGCGTGACAATAGCGACGGTGATAGAGACCGTCGGCGAGGGGCCTTTACGGCCAGAACGCAGATAGAGCGCGTAGGCGACGACGCCCATGGACGCGAACAACATCGGGAACAAGCCGTAGTCGAGCCAGCCGACGAATGCCGACAGTCCGGCAAACCCGAACGCGATGACCACCACCGGCGTGAAACAGCAAAGTGCCGCGATGGCCGACCAGATCAGGCCCTTCTTGAGCATTGCGTCATCGCTCATTTCGACGTTGCTCATTTTAACTTCCCTGTTTCGCCAGTTTGGACGGGAAGCCTACATCCTCCGTTGCTTTCGTGAGAGCCGCTATGTCCGTTTTGGCGTCGTCATATTTGACGACAGCTGAGCCTTTCAAGAGCGACGCCTTGGCGCTTACCACGCCGTCAACGCCCTTGAGTGCGGACTCGACCTGATAGGGGCATGACGGGCAAGACATACCTTCCACGTTCAGTTTGACGGTTTGCTCGGCTGCGAAAGCCACTCCGCTACCGAGTAGAATGGAGATCAATCCAGCACTGATTAGATGTTTCATTTTCATGTTCTCCGTAGCCGATGGACTCAATTGATTATTTGAACCGGCGATATCTCAGGGGAGATAGGGCACTATGAGGGGGAACCAGTAGGGAAACGAAATTGCCAGGGCAACGATGAAACTTGCCGTCCAGAGTGCGCCCCTAATGACCTTGTTGGGGACAATGGGACGTGCGCAAACCGTGCCATCGGCACCTGCACTTCTAGACTTCCAGTAAACGAGGTAAAACCCATAGCCGAGGAAAGCGAGAGTCAGCGCGACAAAGACTGGCTGATAGGGCGCCATGGCCCTCAGATTCGCCATCCAGGCACCACTGACGCCAGCAACCGTCAACACCAGCGGCAGGATGCAACATGACGAGGCCGCAATGGCTCCCAGTATGCCGCCTGTAGCAATGAGGCCCTGACGCGACCCTTCGTCACCGGTTGAGCCCATTTCAGTGGCTTCTTCAGCCATCACTGTCGGAGTGTGTTCAGCCATACGAATTCATGCTCCCAAAATTTTTCAACAATGATAGTATGGGACCTGTAGTGACTACAGATTCAAGAGTGAATTTAGATGTCAGACATCACAGCTTCGCGAGCGCTGCCAATTGGGGAGATGTCGCGCAAGACAGGGGTCAATATTGAGACCATCCGCTACTACGAGCGGATCGGTGTTATGCCAAGACCGGTACGTACTGAAGGCGGGCATCGTGCCTACGATGCAGATCAGCTAAAACGTCTGGCCTTTATAAAACGCAGCCGGGAACTCGGGTTCAGCCTTGGCGAAATCCGCGCTTTACTCGATCTGGTGGACACTGGCACCTATACATGTTCCGAGGTGCACGAAAGGACAACGAAACACCTCGCGACCGTACGGAAAAAGGTTGCCGATCTTCGAAGGCTGGAGCGCGTCTTGAAGGACATGGTAGCTGATTGCAGCCAAGGGGACGTGCCAGAATGCCCCATCATTGACGCGCTCTTCGATGTTCATTGATCAAAATTGGACGTAAATCGTACCGTCAAACCGTTGATGTCTGGCAATCTTGGATACACACAGTCTATGTCCGCTATGGGCACAAAGCAGACATTCAGGGGGTGTGCTCTGGTAGTCCGGTTATGCCGGAGAAACCGGATGTACCGACAGGATCGAAATCTTACAATCCATCCAGAAGTTTTATTATTTCGCTGGTTTAACCCCCAAATCCCAGCCCACACCGCCGTGAATTGATGACCGCCTTACCTCCGGGACTAAACACCTAACCCCAGCCTCAGACCATTGATCCCAAATCCGAGGCATAGCTCGGATAAGCAAAAATAATTGCCTTGATCTGATTGGCGGTCAATCCCGCCCCCATGGCCATGGCAAACAGGTTTATCTGCTCTTCTGCGCCTGGGCCAATAATATGCGCACCAAGTATCTGCCCCGTCTCTTTTTCGACCAGAACCTTGAACCCAGAGTGGGTTGCACCCACCCGCATTGAAGAATACCAACGTTCAGTTTTTTGAAACTTCACGTCAAAATTCAAGCCCTGGGACCGTGCGGCCTCCTCGGACAAACCGACTGTGGCGACAGGTGGCAGGGTGAAGACAACGCTTGGGATCGGTGGATACTTGACCACTCGATCATCCTTTCCAGTCAGCAGGTTTTTCCCGGCAATCCGCCCTTCATTGGCCGATACCGGCGTCAAATTCGGGCCGCTATCAGCACAATCACCAGCGGCAAATACATTGGGATTTGAGGTGCTGCGCATATATTCACTGACCTTTATCCCTTTACGAGTTCTTTCAACGCCGATGGCCTCCAGATTCAATGTATCGATATTTGGCACCCGACCTGCCGCATGAACAACAAGATCGCAAGTCACCGTCTGCGGGCCGCCTGGCGTAAAGTATGAAACGACAAAGCCCTCGGCGGTCTTTTCAACCTTTTGAACTTTGGCTTCACAATGAAGGTCAACCCCCATTTGTTTGGTACTGTCCATAAGAAGATCGACCAGGTCAGGATCAAACTGAACCAGCGGACGCTTGCCCTGTTGTAGAACCGTCACCTCGGCGGCCCCGGCCCGACTTGAAATATGCGCGAATTCCATAGCGATGAAACCACCGCCCGCAAAAACAATTCGCGATGGTTTTTCCGTCAACTCAAGAAAATCCGTGCTAGTGATCAGCAGATCCTCCCCCGGAATTCCCAGTGTCATCGGCCGTGCACCGGTTGCAATATGAAATTTTTTTGCCTGTACAACCCGGCCGTCAATTTTGAGCGAATTAGGCCCGGTAAATCTGGCATCCCCGTGTAGCGTCGTTACCCCAGCTTTTTCCAACCCGCTTTCAATCTTCGGCGGCATCTTGTCGGTGAAAGTGCGTTTAAACGCTATCATTTCAGGCCAGCTGATCGATATATCTTTTGCAACCAGGCCCTTGCCGGCCATGTGGTTCGCCCAATCAATTCCTTCGGTCACCGCGACCAACATTTTCTTAGGATCACACCCGCGTAAAGCGCAGGTCCCGCCATAAGGCAGAGTGTCCACTATGGCAGTTTTCCATCCAGCCCCAGCCACCATCCGAGCCACGCCAGTTCCGCCTGTTCCGGCCCCTATGACCACCAGATCAAATTCTTGTTCTTCACCCATGACACCCGATCCTTCCTAGATAATCTTGGAAACGATGGTGATCGAAACTGATCTGACTAGCGACGATCAGATAAAGGCGTTTCCACGTATCCGAGTTCGGCGATCTCCCAGACGTGGGACGCCATGTCCCAGAGCATCGTCCAACTCACGAAATACAATCAACCCGCCGTCTGAACTCAGCTTCGCACCATGGAACTGAAGCTTCAAACGACGGTCAACTCCGACCTTCAAAGATGCTGAAATCGATTCACCCGTAACGCCACCCTGAAATCTCGACATAAAGTCGCCTAATGAATTGATTTGCTTAAACAAACCAGAATCCATCAGGCCAATCCTGTCAACTCATCTGGGGGATAGGGGTTCAATGTCCGCTATTGGCTATTAGCGGACATTCCAGCCTATGTGGATTTATGTCCGCTTTCGGGGGTAAAGCAGACATAAAACATGGTCGGTTACTGACCACCAGCGCCCGAGGGCACCATCATGTTGGACCGAAGTCCTTCAATGCAACAACAATGGAACTGGACCAATCAATGGGGGCTGGTCATCATCTCGAATTCTACTGCAAGCAGAACGTGGATAGGGCGAGCGGCGTGGATCGAAGTGAGCACGGCAATCTGGTGGCACTGCGGCAATGCGCCAAACGCCGCCAGGCTGAACAATATGCCTTGGTCCTATCAGCCATGGGCATGTCGTCATCGATTGCGCCGGAAGGGAAAGTCATAACCCTGTATGTAGCGCAAGAAGCTGCTGCAAGGGCCAATGACGAACTTACGGCCTATGACAGTGAGAACCGCAAGCACCTGCCCGGGCGGGATTGGGGGCATCCAGCTTTTCCCCGCATAGAAGTGGCGATGATTTATTGGGCAGTCTTGCTGTTTTTCTTTGCTGCCGCGCGCCGTGAAGCGTTTTCACTCGATTGGGTCGGTGAAGGGGCGGCCCAGGCCGGATTGATGCTCAATGGCGAGTGGTGGCGTGCGGTCACAGCGTTATGTTTGCATGTTAGCGCCGAGCATCTTCTCGGCAATCTCGTATTCGGCACGGTCATTTTGCTACTTCTGGCTCAGATCACAGGCGCTGGAGTGGCTTGGCTTTCGATGATCGTTGCTGGTGCGGTCGGCAATGCCCTCAACGCACTTGTGCATTCGCCGACGCACACATCGATCGGCGC
>CAYOEI010000043.1:0-13337 GCA_964402825.1 uncultured Hyphomicrobiaceae bacterium | reverse complement strand
CGCTATTTCCATGATTTCGTGAAGCCCAACAAGAGTTTTCGCGCGCCCACCGACATCGAGCGCGCCGCCCTTGCCGAGCTGAACGAGAAGCTTGGGGGGGCTGCCCGATGGCGCGAGCGGCGAGGACATCCAGAACCTCGTCTATGAGGTTGGCAAGGCGCATGAGTTTGAGAATCTTCGCGACTGGTTCCGCGCGCTCTACGAGGTGCTGCTGGGGCAGAGCCAGGGACCGCGGTTCGGGAACTTCGTGGAGCTTTATGGCGTTGCGGAAACGCGGGAGATGATTACGAAAGCCCTCAAATAGAGAAGCGTTAGACAGCCCGCTACACCATTGTACTATGGGCGTTTTGGCGGGAATGGAGATGTAACAATGGCCAGCGGCTCACCGGGGCAATATGACCCTCGGACTTTCGCGGGAATGACCTTTCATAACGCGCTTGAGGCGCTGCGTGAGGGTAGCGATACGCCGCGGGCCTATCTGGAGCGCTGTCTGGAGGTCATTGAGGCGAAAGAGCCGCGCATCAAAGCCTTCTCTACGCTTAACATTGAAGGCGCCCGCCAGGCTGCCGATGAGAGCAGCGAGCGCTGGAAGCAGAACCGGCCATTGTCACTGATCGACGGCATGCCCATAGGCATCAAGGATTTGCTTGAGACGAAAGATATGCCGACAGAAATGGGCTGTGAGGCCCTTAAAGGCAATTTTCCCAAACGTGACAATGCGGCCGTTTGGGCGTTGCGCCAGGCGGGCGCGGTACTCATCGGCAAAACGGTGACGGCGGAACTCGGCGGGCAGCAGCCAGGACCCACGGCAAACCCGTTTAACCTTGAGCGCACGCCGGGCGGATCGTCCTCCGGGTCGGCCGCGGCGGTTGGGGCGCAAATGATCCCGGCGGCAATTGGCTCCCAGGTTGGCGGCTCAATCATTCGCCCGGCGGCATTTTGCGGAAACATCGCCCTGAAGCCGACGCAAGGCGCGATCAACCGGGGTGAGCGTCAAACAACCAGCATGAGCACGCATGGCGTTCATGCCGCCTCGATTGAGGATATGTGGCGCGTTGCCATCGAGATTGCGAACCGCGCCGGGGGAGACCCGGGCCAGCCCGGGCTTTGCGGACCAGACACGGCCCCGCAACCGGTGAAGCCTGAACGTTTGGTTGTCCTGGAGACCGCCGGCTGGGAGGTAACGGACAGCGCCAGCCGGTCAGGCTTTGAGGAGATATGCACGCATCTTGAAGCGGCTGGCATCGAGCTTCTGCGCCGGCGCAATAACGCCATTGTGGAGGAGCTTGAGCAGGCCATTGCCGATGCTTCTCAAATCTGCTCCGTGATTACATTTTGGGAAAACCGGTGGGGCTGGCGCAATCTTGTGGATCAGTATGCCGAAGGTATCAGCGATCGGACCAAGGCGATGCTGGAGCGCGCTGAAGCGACCAGCCTCACCGACTATCGCGGGGCTCTTCTGAAGCGCGAAATTGCGCAGGCGGCACACCGCGCGCTGGCAAATCTGGCGGACGCCACGGTCACGCTTTCCTGCCCTGGGCCAGCGCCAGTGTGGCAGGGCGATCCCCCGAACCAGCCGCTTGAGCGTTTCGCTACCGGAAATCCAATATTCAACTATCCAAGTTCGATGCTGTTTGCGCCTGCCGTGACGATGCCATTGATGCGCGTTGACGGGTTGCCCGTTGGCGTTCAGTTCTTCGGCCAGCAGCAGGAGGACGCCCGCATGACCGCATTCGCCCATTGGGCGATTGGGGCGATTTCGCCGGTTGTGGGTTAGGGCGAAGACGCGCAGGGCTGATTGGGTGAGGTGCTGGCGAGGAGCCACCGAGATATCCGGTTAAATGTTGAAAACTCACGCGGGCGGCATCAGATAAGTCTGGCATATTCTTTTGTTTTTGGATCATAAGGTTTTCTTGCAGCATGGTAGATACGTACCCCGCCATCACCCCGCTGGATATCATTCCGTATATTATTTTATGCATCCCGCTGTTCATGGCCATCCAGCAGATCAGAAACGGCTTGAAGTATGGAGAAATGCAATGGTTCCGGCGCGGCGCGGGCAGCGGTGATGGTGCAGACGGGCCATATCTAGGAACAGTCCGTAAGGACAAGCAACTCAAAACCTTCTGGTCCCTGTTTATTTTCTATTGCCTGATAATCGCTGCGGTGCCCGCGCTGATTGTTGCGTCCTTACTCTTCAAGGCCGGTATGATTGACTGGCCGTTGAGGTGAGGGGGTGACGCGGGCACTCATAGAGAGTCTTGAATGGAGATGACTTGAGCGCAGTGTTGCTTGTCTTTTCTCAATTCTCACCTCACTCGTCATCCCCGACAAGCGGCGGCCCATACGGTCCGTATGTCCGTGATCCCAACCCGCTGCGGATCGAGGATCCATTTTTGTACAGCGATGCGTGTGGCACCTCAAACATGGGTTCTTAGCCTTCGCGGGAATGGCAAAGGGGAGGGCGGGAATGAAGAAGGAGGGTGCGGGAATGACGGGAGGGTGAGGATGACAAAGGAGAAAGTGGTGATGACGAAGGAGGGCGGGAATGACGCATGAGAGCCCCCGGGATGACATGAGGTCAGAGCAATATTTACTTGAATGCCCCAACGCCCGCGCGCCACACTGGGGCCGCGTCGCACAACACCGGGAAACGACGTACATAAATATCCTGCCGCTTCGCTAAATGAGGACCTCAGAACCCATGCGCATTGAAGCCATAGCCATTGGCCAGAACCCGCCTTATGACGTCAACGCCATTATCGAAATTCCGCTCGGCGGCGTGCCCATCAAATATGAGCTCGACAAGGCGAGCGGCGCCATGATCGTCGACCGGTTCCTGCACACCCCCATGCACTATCCGGCCAATTATGGTTTTCTGCCCCATACCCTGTCGGAAGATGGCGACCCAACGGACATTCTGGTCGTGGGCCAGGTGCCGGTTATGCCCGGCGCGATTATCCGCTCGCGGCCAATCGGCGTGCTGGTGATGCAGGACGAAAAAGGGCTCGATGAGAAAATTCTCGCCGTGCCCCATGACGATCTCTCGCCGTTCTACCGCGACGTCACATCCTACCGGGACCTGCCGGAAATTCTGATCGATCAGGTCGGCCACTTCTTCGAGCACTATAAGGATCTGGAGAAGGACAAATGGGTCAAAATTGTCCGCTGGGGCGAGGTGGAAGAAGCGCATCAGTTCATTCGCGACGCGATGGCGCGCGACAAGGAGTAGAGAGAATGGGTTTCAGGCGACTTGCGGATATTAGACAAAAGTAGTATACTTCATCCAGGTCAGAACATGGGTTTTGGCTCGCGGAACAGTTCAAACGCGGGTCTTTTCCGCATTGAAACACAAAGGCTCGCACATCGGATTGGAGGCTCTTATGGATACCCAATCACCAGATGCTCGCGCCCTGATATGGACGGGTTTGTTCGTGGCGGTGATCGCCATTGCCGGCGCTATCGCCTTCGCGGTTTTGACGTAATCAGGCGAGGATCCTCGGTAAAACCAGTCAAGCGCACACACTTGACGGCTGAACACCAATTATTGAACGTTTCCTGGCAGGGCCAGGCAAAATGGCCCTGCCGCTTTTTTCCGCGGGCCTGTTGCGCCAAATAATGCGATGGAAGAGAAGCAAAATTGCGTAACCATAATGTAATCGGATACGCGAAAATACTTGCTCTTTGTTCGCCAAGACCCCATATGTGGTCCACCGGCGCGTCGAGAAATTGGATAGGCGCGCCCTCTCTAACGATCAGGTTAAGACGACTGCCTATCATGGACTGCCGAACTTTCCCGACAACTGAGAGACCTTTGCAGCACGCTGCGCGTAAATTCGCGGCGGGCTCTTTACGATCCAATACATACTGACGGGAAAGGAAAACCCCCCTATGTCAACCAATGGTGTTGTAAAATTCTTCAATCATTCACGCGGCTTTGGCTTTATCACGCCTGAGGACGGATCCAAGGACGTGTTCGTCCACGTGACCGCACTTGAGCGCGCTGGCGTTCCGAGCATCGATGAAGGCGACAAGGTCACCTTCGACATCGAGGACGACCCGCGCGGCCGTGGCAAGCAGGCGACGAACATCCAGCTCGCCACATAAGCTCTGGCCAAGAGTTATTGAAATGAAGCCGCCGGGGTTATCGCCCTGGCGGTTTTTTTGTTCAGGGTTTTTTTGCTGGCGCTGCCGCGCTTCGCGCAGCTTGAGCGCGGATTACTGGCTCGCCCAGATAATGCGGGCCATCCACTCGATGCGGCCAAGCGGCAATACCAGATTTGGATGTCCCTTATTCAGGGATTCCAGTTCCACGTTTTTGGCGGTACGGCGAATCAGGATCTTCGCCAGCACTTCACCATCGAGGGTGCGGACCACCACCCGGTCGCCGCGGCGCACCCCGGAATTTGGCGAGACAACAATGATATCCCCCTCACGGTAGAGTGGGAGCATACTGTCCCCCGACACTTCAAGCGCATAAGTATTTTCGTCTTTTACCTCGGGGAAACGGATTTGCTCCCAACCACCGCCAACAGGAAAACCGCCATCGTCGAAGAAGCCGCCGGCGCCAGCCTGCGCGAATCCGATAAGCGGAATTGGACTGGTGGTTTTGTAACGTTCTTCCCCGGCATTTCGAACCAGCGCCATCAGTTCATCCAGATCTGCGCCCGTGGCCTCCAGCACTTTCGAAAGGCTTTCCGTGCTCGGCCAGCGCTCGCGCCCTTCTGCTGTGACGCGTTTGGAACGGTTGAACGTGGTCGGGTCAAGCCCGGCGCGCTTGGCGAGGCCAGAGGAGGAGAAGCCATATCTCGCAGCCAGCGCGTCAATTGCAGACCAAATTTGATTATGTGTGAGTTGCATAACTATTCCGCTATAAACGCTTTAGATGCCCACGCGAATCGGAATTTAAACCCTTCATAGGAATTATGCCCTATTTTTGCCTTCTTTCCAAGCCGGTTGAAAAATTCTCTTGTTGCAACTTAAGGTGTAGAAGGTCGGTGACCGCCGGATAAAAGCCATGAGCGAAATTATCTATAAAATAACACCGCGCGAGGCGTGGGAACAGGCGGTCAGGGCTGGTGTATTCTCAGGCGCGCCAATTGATCTGGCGGATGGCTTCATTCATTTCTCATCGCCTGCCCAGGTTGTTGAAACGGCGGTGAAGCATTTCTCCGGACAGAAAGATCTGATGCTGATTGCCATTGATGGCGCATGTCTGGGTGATGCGCTCAAATGGGAGGCCTCACGCGGCGGCGCGCTGTTTCCGCATCTCTATGGGTCGTTGCGGATGGACGCCGTGCTGTCGGCCAAGCCGCTGCCGCTAGGACCTGACGGCGCACACCACTTTCCCGATGAGGTCAGGCTATGATTGGCGCTCTGGCGGATCTTGCGCTCCCGTTCCTGCGGACACTCGACCCTGAGAAGGCGCATGAACTCACCTTAAGGGCCATGGAATCAGGGCTGTACCCCCGCCGGACAGAGGCCGATGATCCGCGTCTGGCGCAAACAATCTGGGGGATGAACTTCCCCAATCCAATTGGTATCGCCGCCGGTTTCGACAAGAATGCCCGCGTTCCGGACGCAATCCTGCAATCTGGTTTCGGGTTTGCCGAGGTCGGGACGCTCACACCGCTGCCGCAGCCGGGCAATCCACGCCCGCGCGTGTTCCGTCTCCCCGCCGATGGCGCGATGATCAACCGGCTTGGTTTCAACAATGAAGGTCATGCCGGGGCGCTTGAAAGGCTGAAGCGTCACGATCGGCACGGCGTCATTGGCGTCAATATCGGCGCCGGCAAAGATGCACAGGACAGGGAAGCGGACTATATCACCGGGCTTGAGACATTTTTCCCTGTAGCGGATTATTTCACAGTCAATATTTCATCACCCAATACGCCGGGATTGCGCGATCTGCAGGCGCCAAAGGAACTCGATTCGCTGCTCACGCGCCTCATGGCGAAGCGTGATGAACTTGTACAAAGCGGCGCACCAGCCCGGCCCATCACGGTGAAACTCTCACCTGATATCGCCGATGATGACATCGCAGCGATCTGCGAGCGGCTGGTCGCGCATGGAGTGGATGGCATTATCGTTTCCAACACCACCCTTGAGCGAAACTCACTTCACGCCGGTCCTCAAGCCCAGGAGACGGGCGGTCTGTCCGGAGCTCCTTTGTATGAGCGCTCGACACGGCTGCTGGCCAAGGTGTATGTGCTGACACAAGGTCAGATTCCGCTCATCGGTGTGGGCGGCATTAATTCCGGGCGCTCTGCTCTTGGCAAGATTGAAGCCGGGGCATCGCTTATCCAGATTTATACCGGGCTTGTCTACGAAGGACCGGGTCTCACCGGGGCGATCAAGAAAGCGCTTGTTAGCGGGATTGAGCACGCCGGAGTTGCATCAATCAGCGCGCTCATTGGGATCAAGTCAGACGAATGGGCGGCGAAAACATGAATGGAAAGAACACATTATGACACTCACCATCCTGCATAACCCGCGCTGCACCAAATCGCGCGCAACACTTAAGCTGCTGCAAAAAAAGGGGTTTGATCCGAAAATTATCAATTATCTTGAAACTCCGCCAACGACCGCTGAGTTCAAAGAAATCCTGGCCAAACTCGGCCTGGGTCCGCGTGATGTGATCCGTACTGGAGAGAAAATCTATAAGCAGATGGAGCTTGCCGACACCGGGTTGTCGGACACGGCATTGGTCACCGCGATGGTTGGCAATCCGATTCTAATCGAGCGCCCGATTGTCATCAATGGCGATAAGGCCGCGCTCGGCCGTCCGCCTGAAAATGTCCTGGAAATCCTTTAGTGTTAAACCCGTACCGGAGTTTCGGGCCGGACACTTAGAATATTTCCGGTACGAAACGTACCTTTTAGTATCAGGGGGTCTGGATGAAAATCAGCAAGCCATATCTTTTGTTTCTCGGCGATGCAGCGGATCAGCTCGCCGCCAAAACCGCCAAGGGTATCAAGGACTGGCGTCCGGAAAACTGTGTAGGCCAGTACCGGCTCGATGGTTGCAATGCCGATGTCGGTTTGCCCGACATGTCAATTGCCGCAGCCAGGGAGGCTGGCGCCGCGACACTGGTTGCGGGTGTCGCCAATCGCGGTGGTCTTATTTCTGAAAACTGGATCGCGGCCATGAGCGAGGCGCTTGAAGCTGGTCTCGATCTCGCCGCGGGTCTTCACAACAAGCTGGGCGATGTGCCGGAGCTGCGCGATACGGCAGAGCGTTTGGGCCGCAGCATTTTCGATGTGCGCCATCCAAGCGAAACCTATCCGGTGGGAACCGGGGTAAAACGCACCGGCAAACGGCTGCTGCCGGTTGGGACTGATTGCTCTTGCGGCAAGATGTACACCGCACTGGCCGTGGACAAGGAAATGCGCGCGCGCGGCATGAAAGCGACGTTTCGCGCGACCGGACAGACGGGCATTTTGATCACCGGCGAGGGCGTTTCGGTTGACGCGGTGGTCGCCGACTTCATCTCGGGCGCCATTGAGGTCATTGCGCCAGATAATGACCCGGATCATTGGGATGTCGTGGAAGGGCAGGGATCGCTGTTTCACGCCTCTTACGCCGGTGTTTCAACCGGGCTGCTGCATGGCGCGCAAGCTGATGCGCTCATTCTTTGTCATGAGCCAACGCGCACCCATATGCGCGGGCTGGCCCATTTCAAATTGCCCGGGCTGGAAGAATGCATGGAAGCCAATCTCAAGGTTGCATCACTTACCAACCCGGATGTGCGCTTTGTGGGTGTTTCGGTGGACACCTCCAGGCTTGAGGAAGATGAGGCGCTCAGTTTTCTTGAAGAAACCGGGGCACGCCTGGGATTGCCGGCTGTTGATCCGGTGCGGACCGGGGTGGGGCCCATTGTCGAGCGTTTGCAGTAATGCCTCAACTTGAGATTTACCTTGAGGAATGGCCGATCCGCGGCAGTTTCACCATTTCACGCGGGTCACGCACCAAAGCCGAGATTATCGTCGTTGAGCTGAGCGAGGGTACGCATCTGGGGCGCGGTGAATGCGTGCCATATGCCCGCTACGGCGAAAGCCTCGAGAGCGTTCGCAGGCAGATCGAGGAACTTGCGGGAGCGATCACTTCAGGTCTGAGCCGGGAAGAATTGCAGGACGCACTGCCCGCGGGCGCGGCGCGTAATGCTCTGGACTGCGCGATGTGGGATCTGGACGCCAAACGCGCCGGAGCGTCCGTTTGGGAACTGGCGGGATTGCCAGCGCCTGGCCCGCTCACGAGCGCCTACACTCTTTCGCTGGACAGCCCCAGTGTGATGCGCGATGCAGCGCGCGATAACGCAGCGCGGCCCCTGCTCAAGCTCAAGCTAGCCGGTCCTGATGATCTGGCCCGGGTAGAGGCGGTGCGTTCAGGCGCGCCCGATGCGGCCATCATCGTCGATGCCAATGAAGGCTGGACAGCCGATATCTATGCCGCCCTCGCGCCCAAACTGGCGGCGCTGGGAGTGGAGATGATCGAGCAGCCCCTGCCTGCGGATGCGGATGCGGCGCTGGCTGAGATGGAGCGGCCAGTCCCCGTGTGCGCTGACGAATCCTGTCATGACCGGGCGTCATTGCCCGAGCTTGAGGGGCGCTACGACATGATAAATATCAAGCTCGATAAATCCGGCGGACTGACCGAGGCGCTGGCGCTGAAGACGCAGGCCGAAGCAATGGATTTCAAGGTGATGGTGGGGTGCATGCTGTCGACATCACTGGCGATGGCGCCCGCGCTGCTGGTGGCGCAAGGCGTACAGGTTGTTGATCTCGACGGGCCGCTGCTGCTTGCTCAAGACCGCGATCACGGCTTGCGGTTCGAGGGCAGCTTAGTCCATCCCGCCGAGACGGCGCTGTGGGGGTAGGGGGCGAAAATGTTCTTGCCGGAAAAAACTCTAAAAATACCCAGTGGCGTCTGGGCGCTTGGGTTCGTCTCCCTGTTCATGGATGCCTCGTCGGAACTGGTGCATAGCCTGTTGCCGGCGCTGTTTGTTTCACTCGGCATTTCCATGGCCGTTGTCGGTTTTATCGAAGGTGTCGCCGAGGCCACCGCGTCAATTACCAAGGTCTTTTCCGGGGCGTTGAGCGACTGGCTTGGCAAGCGCAAGATATTGGCGGTCATTGGCTATGGCCTGGCGGCGATCACCAAACCGCTGTTTCCATTGGCGCAGTCGGTTGAGGTCCTGTTTGCGGCGCGTTTCATCGACCGGATCGGCAAAGGCATCCGGGGCGCGCCACGCGATGCCTTGATCGCCGACATTACGCCGCCCGCCGTTCGCGGTGCGGCCTATGGCTTGCGCCAGTCGATGGACGCGGCGGGCGCTTTCATAGGTCCACTGCTGGCGATTGCCCTGATGGCGCTGCTGTCTGACAATATCAGCCTTGTCCTGTGGTTTGCCGTAATTCCTGCAGTGCTGTGCATGGCGTTCCTTCTGTTCGGCGTCGAGGAGCCGGACGGGATTCCGGCGCGAAGAGACAAGCGCGGCCTTCCTCTGAACCGCGCCGATCTTGTGCAAATGAGCAGCCGCTACTGGCTTATCGTTGTCATTGGCGGGCTGGTCGCCATGGCGCGTTTCTCGGTCGCGTTTCTCGCCCTGCGCGCTATGGATTTGGGGCTGCCAATCGGCCTGTCGCCCTTCGTGCTTGTGCTGATGATGGTTGTCTTTTCGGCGTCCTCCTATCCGGTCGGAGTGCTGGCTGACCGTATGGATCGGGGGCTGTTGCTGGCGCTTGGTTTCGTCGCGCTGATCATCGCGGAACTGCTGCTGGCCAGCGCTTCAGCGTACCCGCTTGCAATGATCGGCGTCGCCATCTGGGGAATTCATCTGGGGCTCACACAAGGGCTGCTGTCGGCGCTGGTCGCGGACTGCGCGCCGGATCATTTGCGCGGAACCGCATTTGGCATCTTTAATCTGGTCAACGGCATCGCGCTTCTGTTCGCTTCGCTCATAGCCGGAGTGGTGTGGCAGATGCTGGGCGCATCGATGGCCTTTTATGCCGGAGCCGCTTTTGCCGGGGCGGCCCTCATCCTGCTGGTCATTTCCCTGCGCTCACGCCATTGGGCCTAGGTAGAAAAAGCGGTTCGCACCAGGGCAGGGTAACGCAGGCCCAGGGTTACGGCGCGCAGGCTCATGAAAAACACCAGAGCCGCCTAAAGCCCGTGATTGCCTAAAATAGGGGTCAGCAACGCCCACATGAGCAGATAAATGCCGAGAGAGAGCAGCATCATGTTGCGCATGTCCGCGGTGCGCGTGGCGCCAATAAAAATACCATCCAGCTGATAGGCCATCACCCCGGTAATGGGTACGAGCGCCGCCCAGATCAGATACACCCGCGCGGTTGCGCGCACGTCTGCATTGACCGTGAGAAAGTCGATAATTAACCCGCCGGCAAACCAGAACAGTGCGCTGACAACGAGGCTGAAGATAATTGCCCAGAGCGTGGAGAGGCGCACGGCGTCACGAAAATGATTGATGCGTTGCGCACCGATTGACTGGCCCACCAGAGTTTCGGCGGCAAATGCAAAGCCATCAAGAAAATACGCGGCCGTATAGGTAAGGGTCAAAAGAACCGCGTTGGCGGCCAGGATTATATCGCCGGCTTCTGCCGATTTGGCCGTAAACCAGGTGAAGGCGAAAACCACGCTGATCGTGCGGATCATGATATCGCCATTCACATTGAGTGTCCGGCGGATCGCGGCGTTATCAAAAATACGGGTCAGGTTCAGGGAGATGCCGCGTTGTTTAAATATGGCCAGTGCGAGCCAGAAACCTGCGCCAGCCGCCACGGTTTCGGAAATCACCGTGCCATAGGCAACGCCCTTGATTTCAAGACCCAGCCCCAGCACGAACCAGGCATCGAGGAGCGCGTTCAGACCGTTCAATACAAGCTGCAGCACAAGCGCTATGCGGGCGCGGCCAATGCCTATGAACCAGCCAAGAAAGGCAAAATTCACCAGCGCGGCGGGTGCGCCCCAGATGCGGATGGAGAAATAATCCGCGGCGCTGGATTCAACCGCCTGAGATCCTTCCAGCAAGGAGAAGAAAAGCGCCGAAATGGGTATTTGAAAGGCAACGAGAGCGGCTCCCGCCAAAAAGGCGAGCAGCAAGGCGCGCGTGAGCGTGGCGCCGATCTCATAGGTGTCGCATTTGCCCTGAGCCTGGGCGGTCAGGCCCGTTGTTCCCATGCGCAGGAAGCCGAAGGTCCAGTAAAGCAGATTGAAGATCATCGCGCCGATGGCGACACCGCCAATATAGTGCGGGTCGCCGAGCTGTCCCAGGACGGCGGTGTCGACGAGACCGATGATTGGCGTGGTGACGTTCGCGAGGATGATCGGAATGGCTATCGCCAGCACGGCCCCATGCCCGAGCCGGTCAGGAATAGTGGCCTGAGCGGCGCCAGGCCGGAGGGTCATTGTGCGATCATATGGGGCAAGCTCACGAGCCGGTGCGCGGCGGGGATGGGTGTATGGAGTTTGTGTCGCCGCTGCGCCCTGCGGCCTTGACGATGCGCGATATGAGCCAGATCGGGAACACCACGACGGCTCCAAGCAAGAAATAGCGGACAACCCACTCGATAGCGTCAAAGCCCATGTCATAGATGCGCTGGAACAGGGTCCGAATCGAATTTATGATGTCATAGGGGCTGAGGCCAAGCGCCGACAGCACGACCCCGACAATGAGGGAAATGACCGCCAGGCGTATAAAAACCACGCCCGGATTGCCGCCGAAAAACCGTTCCATCATTTTGCTCCTCAAATTCAAAGATGCGTGCTGACACTAACATACATGTATATGGGCGGGCGACAGCCCGCTTCAATATACAGCCCTCACACAGCGCAAATAAGCGGCGTTAAAGAAAAGCGCTCTAGTCGCGGCGGGTGAGCGCTGACGCCAGCAGTCCCGCCGTGACGGCCATGATCACGGCCAATATACCGTAGATCAGCGGGTAATCGAACGCTGCTGAATAGACAAAGCGCTCAAAGCCTTCTTTG
Organism: uncultured Hyphomicrobiaceae bacterium; assembly: GCA_964402825.1. Taxonomy (GTDB): domain Bacteria; phylum Pseudomonadota; class Alphaproteobacteria; order Rhizobiales; family Methyloligellaceae; genus UBA2767. Next base: position 1,333 of record CAYOEI010000043.1, on the reverse strand, counting down.
TTGATGGTCAGATTACTGCGATTATGGCTCAGAACCTTACCCTTTCGCAGCAGGTAAACGTCGGAGGCGTAGGTGCCTACCGGCACATTGGCGGGCAGGTCGACGGTGGCGCGAAACAGGTTACGCCCCACAAACACCACTCCGACCGGATCATGAATGTACAAGCCTTCTTTTTGCTTGATCCGGATCGCAGCTTCACGAAATTCCGCCAAATCAAGTTCCGATGGCTTGGCGCCGCCGGATTTTACGGGTTTAAAATCCAGGCTGCGATACCCGAGCCCATAGGCATTCAGGACTTTTTGCCCGGCGATATCGGGCAGCGGACGATTGGACATCACCGCGTAATATCCCGGCGCATTGGCGAAGGTCTGTGAAGCCTGGTTGATCCAGATGCCGGCGACTTTGGACTTGCGGCGCGTGACGATGGTGCGATTGGGGCCGCGTATGGCAATCGCTATGTCATATATCCCAACTTCCTGGTCAGCTTGAAGGCTGTTGTTAATGGTGCCGAAGATGACAATCCGGCTTCCCGTGAAGTTCGATTCGATGGCAATATTGCGTGACGAGATATCGGATTCGATTTCCTCGGTTTTCTCCGCAGCCAGAACCGCAATGGAGAAACTGGTCAGCAACAGCGCCAGCAGAGTTACGAATATGTTCGGGCGCGCCATCAGTGCCCCCCCAGCGCCGGACCGATACTGAACAGCTCATCGGGCTGGATCACCAGATCAAAAAGCATCCGTAAGCACACTCCCAGGACCATGACCGCCAGCAGGGCCCGCAATTGCTCGCCCTTGAGGTTTTGCCCGGCGCGTGCACCGAATTGCGCGCCGATAACGCCGCCGATCATAAGTACCAGCGCCAGGATCACATCGACCGTCTGGTTGGTGGCGGAATGAAGGATCGTCACCATGGCGGTGACGAATATGATCTGGAACAGGGATGTGCCGACAACAACGTTGGTTGGCACGCGCAGCAGATAGATCATTGCCGGCACCATTATGAAACCGCCACCAACGCCCATGATGGCGGCAAGAAGACCAACGAACGCCCCGATCACCAGCGGCGGTATGGCGCTGATGTAGAGCTTTGAGCGCTTGAACCTCATTTTGAAGGGCAAACCATGAATCCAGTTATGTTGACCAGGGCGGCGCGCTGGTATGGGCTTTCCAGCCCTCGAGCGGCGGATGGCGCGCAAACTTTCAATCAGCATGAGAGAGCCGATGATGCCGAGAAACGTGACGTAACTGAGTGAAATAATGAGATCGACCTGCCCCGCCTGCCGGAGCAGTTTGACGAGTTGAACGCCGAATACGGCGCCGATGACGCCGCC
>CAYOEI010000042.1:0-2617 GCA_964402825.1 uncultured Hyphomicrobiaceae bacterium | reverse complement strand
TAGGCAAAATTTGGAAAGGGCCCCTTGTCCGCTTTGCCCCCGAAAGCAGACATCAATCGGGTAGGCGTTTATGTCCGCTAAGTGCCAATAGCGACTAAGCATTTCTGAGAACGACTGCTGGCTGTCATCGCCCCCGATTTGATCGATCTGTGATAGTCTGATGATCGCGGATTTGCACCATCTTGTGGGTGTGATCGATCGAAAAGCGGATGCTGTTCCCCAAATGGGGCACACACGCAAATCAAAGGTTCACACGCCAGAAATCGTCTTCCGTAGGCATTCAATGCATGAAGGAGGCAAGAAATGTTTGAAAGAGATATCTCTCGGAGAGCAGCATTCCTATCACTAGCAATTATGTTGGTGCATGTTTTTGCTGCTTGTTACCTATTGGGGAGCGCTAGTCTTGCGTTTGCCGCGGGCGAACACCCAATTATGGAGGCCATACAGAAAAGCAATCGTGGGTTTGGCATTTTGCACCAGTGCGAAGGAGACAGGCGCAATTACAAGTTCGCGGTGGATATGCAGGAGTATGCAAAGGATGCTCTCGCAATTGTTTCGGATTATGGTTCATCACGATTAGCAGCCCCAAAATGCGGCGAACGTATCAGGAGTACTGGGAGTGACCAAGCTGAACATTACTTCGGACATTTCGGCATCGATATCTGGGCCCCGAAGGGTACGCCGGTTATTTCAGCACACGACGGAGAGGTGTCATTTTCTCAATTTACAACTGAGCAGGGCAACCATATCAAGATAAATTCTGATCGGCTGTGGGTTAGTTATTGGCGTTTGGACAAAAGGCTCGTAAGCGTCGGGGACAAGGTGCGACGTGGGGACATCATAGGCACTGTGGGTGCTACCGGGAGCATTGTCGATGGTGGCGACCCACATCTACATCTCACAGTTCAAGAACCGTGGGCAGCAGAATTAAATCCACATCCGTACTGGGTAAAATCTGATCCAAATTTGATTATTGCTGCTGTGTTCGGAGATGAGACCAAGGAAGTATCACGGGTCACGCTGTACCGTCCCGATGAGGTTTTTGAAATTCCTGACGGTGACCATCGGTTGCTGACATACCCCATACCTGGCCTCAAAGACATGCCGAATTTTCTCAAGAAGCTCGATCAACTTACAAGAACTCGCTAGGAACTAATGATGTCCGCTTCTCTAATCGGGTGTCATTGTCAAGCTCCGTGTTGACCGCGTTTGTCGTCATCACTGCGTGGGTCACGCTTCTCTACGTGGTCAGCCTTGCGATCGCCTTGTCACCCGCAGCACAATCCACTTGACCACGGCGGCGTATCCCAGCGTCAGGGCGAGCAGGCTGGTCATCATCACGGCGAGGGGAACGGCGATATCGGCGAGCCAGCTGAAGAAGACGTTTCCGTAAAAGGCAAAACTAGAAAGCAATGTATCGGCATCGCACGGCTCGCTTACGCAGAGCTGTTCCGGTGTGCGGGTAATTACCGTGGCGAGGGCCAGAATGAGCGGTATGACGCCGGCCCACATGGTTACGGCGCAGGTGCGCACCACGCGGCCGCGAAACCCTTTTACCGTAAACTGCGCCAGCCCGGCGAGCAGCAGCAAATAGACAAGCAGCACACCTCCGGCGCGGCTGACCATTGCGGCCCAATCCAGCATGCCGGCGGAGCGCGCAAAAAGATGATTGAAATCGAGCCCGGCCACCTCGCAGGCCAGCGCACTATCGACGGGGCAGCCGAGGGCCAATCCGATCAGATATAAATTGAAGGTTACACCGATAGGCGCGAAGGGAAGGAAAAGCGCGGCCAGCAGCAGTGCATCTCCGGTGAGAGAGAGAACCCCTGTTTCCACTTGCGCCATCGCCGACATTCCCCCCGTATATCCGAACTCACGAGCCGCGGGGATGCTGACATATGCGCCCTAATATTGGGTGAAGGGGGGGCTGGGGGTTCCGGGGCCGGAAGGTTGGGAGAACTTGAGCCGTTGCCCGGAATGTGGGCAGCTAATTCCGCTGAGCGCAAATTGAGCAGCCCATCAGGCACAAAGGAATTGAAGGGGTCAGCATCGCGCTGGCCTCTTTTCTTACTACCAACCCCAATTCTCTAAGCGGGTGGCTGAGGTGGTTCCGGTATGGGCGGCGGCACCGGTATGGGCGGCGGTGCTGGTGGAGGTTCTGGCACCGGCGGTGGTCCCGGTGGTTTTGGCACGCCCACTTGCTTTAACCCTCTTTTTATTGATGAAAGGATGCGGGCGCTCACCGATGATTAGCTGGGGGGCATAATAACGGGAGCGCCCGCACTTGCCCAGCACGAGGAGAGCCATACCAGGCACCAAGAAGACTATACCAAGAGAAAGCACACGGCCATGCATTGTGCGGCCAACGACTGAGGGGTCAGCATTGCGCTGGCCTCAATTACCTGCCCGTTTTCCCAATCGATAAAATTTGAATTGGATATGCACCGCCAAATTCACCGGGTGAAAAGGCCGCCGAGATACAAATGTCGGTCAAACCGCGCCCTTGGAGTGACCTTCCAGAGGACCTGCGATGCTGGAGACCAATATGTGGAACGGGCGCATGCCGTTACTATCACTTCATCTCATACATCACCGATTGGTTTTGGCAATGTTATGG
>CAYOEI010000041.1:0-4310 GCA_964402825.1 uncultured Hyphomicrobiaceae bacterium | reverse complement strand
TGATTTCAAAGGCCCTTTTCGTCTACGTGTCCTCACAGAGACACCCCCCATCACCTAACCCGCCTCCTAGACATCTCCCAAGTCCTCAAGAGATTCTGTATCGCGGTGTCGCTAATGCTATCGGTCGTCTCCTTCGGCAGCGATACATTTGAGGCGAGATTAACTCTCGGGTAAGAACCTTCAAATGGATCACCCAGCAAATCTGATCTTGGGAAGTACAGAGCTCTCCGATGCAGAAGCGAGACCAGCTTAGTGAAATCCATATAGCGCCAGATCGTCTGGGTAGCCGATTCTGGTGGTGTGAAAACCGCGGGTAGGTTTTCTTGGCTCATTATTTACAGTGGATTTTCACGATGGGCACTGAGCGAAGCATTTTCCGACTGAGCGATCGTTTGCAATTGAAACTGTAGGAGAACCGATCTTCTCACAACCAATAATTCATTCGGTAGAGGCAGTTAATCCGGGTTTTTGGACTGGGGAATGAGAGTTAGGTATCTCTTAACCCTTCTTTTGCATTCGCTACAACTTAAAATGGATAGTTCGAACTCTCCACGTGGAGGCATCGCTGCTTATCCAGCGCCTTCCGCGAATCCACAGCGACATTTGCTCCGAAGTGCACCTAGCATTTAATCGGGATAGGTTATAGGGTCGGTATTTTGTGCACTTTTTATTGCTTGTGACCCCTGTGTAGAAAATCTCATCGACTGAATTGCCCATAAAAAAATGAGGAATTAGGTACAGAGGCCTTCATTGTTCCCTGGAGCCAAGCAGTGCTGGGTATGGCTTTCACGGTGAAATTTCGCGGAGTCCCGGGTTGGGCGGATGCCCTTGGGTGCCCGAGTAGGTGGGCCTGGATTTGGCCGGGAGCAGACGAGATAGGAAATCATGGAAGGTGATGGGGGGTGCCTCTGTGAGGACACGTAGACGAAAAGGGCCTTTGAAATCACTATTCCTCTTGCCGAGGTCTTTTGGAGTCACCGTCCACAAATACTGCGGCGAACCGCTGCTGCTGGTGGCTGTAATGTATTGCGATTTAAGGGGATACGCCGTTGCTCAAAGTAAATCCGGCCCGAACTCCCAAATAACCGTCTCAAATTTATCGATAGTTTGGCTACTAGACTGATTCTGACCTGTTGAGAATTGGCCAATTCAGAATTCAGCGCGCGCATTACCTTGCACGTAATGCGGTGAAGGTCCTGGAAATGGAGTCAGATAGTACCCCGGTACTGAAAATTGTAGAAATAAAGATCATCCTCGCGGGTGTTGGATACCACCCCATGCTCTTATACAGTAACAGTGGGCTACTACAGCAATGAGTAAGGCGCTCAAGCCGGAGCCCAAGCGAAGGAGTGATTAGATCCTAGTCATCTCGCAAATAGAAAATGCGCTATAGTGAGTTACCTTTGGTACTCAGGTACCATGGGACTGGAGGGGGCTCCGGGCTCGCCAAAGCTGTGATCGAGTGCAGTAAGGTGGGCCTGTTTTGATTCATGGGCGAGCGCACACAATAGATTGAGGACATTGTAGCTGTTGTACGGAATAACAGCACAGTCAGCCTTGGCTGGAAAGTCTGAACAGGCCAGGAGAAAGCGAGCAAAGGAGACAAGAGAAAAAGAGAAAGCACCTCGTTGTTTCGATCTTTCTGAGCGAAACGAATGGAGGGGTGCACGTTAGTCCCCGGGTTTAGGTTACCGTTGCCCATTTGCCGTGCCGGACGCGACAAACGGACGAAGGTGGTCTGTCTATTGACACTTCCCGTGGGTGTACCAAGCAAAACAGGATTTTGTGTAACCAACTATCTTAGAGCAAGGAGGTGGCATAGCCACTTTTTCTCGCCGCGAGCATAAGCAGGTAACGACGCTCCCGGTGGTCGCTACGGAAATGACTGGAAGGACGATTTTGTCGGTAAACTAACATAGGAGTGGAGTAATGAAGAGATTCTCAGCAACTGCACAAGCTAAAAGAATGGTTAATCTAATGGTTTTGTGCGGCCTGGTGGTATTTGTCCTGCCTGGCTCGGCGGTTGCATCGGCGGTTGCAGATAACATATTGTTGGGTCGGCCTACTGACGACTCTATTACTGTAAATGTTATCCCGGATCTGAGTGGTGATGCCTACTTTGACTATGGTACTACCTCAGGCGTTTATGGTAGCAATACAAGCGTCATCCCAGCCACAGCCGGAGAGCCTTTCGAAGTAGTGATCGACAGTCTTTCTGCCAACACAAAGTACTACTATCGAATGCAATTCCGAGAGACAGGCCAAAGTTGGGTCCCAACAGCTGAGTATTCATTTTATACCCAGAGGGCGCAGGGCAGTACATTTACGTTCTCGTTAACAAGCGATTCACATATTAACATCATAAGGGGCGATGAAGCCACATGGATACAAACATTGAATAATGTTGCCGCGGACAATCCTGACTTTGTTATCGATCTTGGTGATACATTTGCGATGCGTCTTCTAGAACCAGGTGATGTAGCGGGAGCCGAGGACGTATATGAATATCAGCGTCCCTTTTTTGATATTACCAGTCGTTCGGCTCCACTCTTCCTGGCATCAGGAAACCACGAGCAAACAGAAGGCTGGCACCTGTTAGACCCTGTTGAGGACAGCCTGCCAGTTATGAGCACAAACGCCCTGAAGAAATACTACCTAAATCCTATTCCGAATGACTTTTACACTGGCGATACAAACACGTATTCCTACCTTGACGGCGACCAACTTCGTGAAAATTATTATGCCTGGACGTGGGGTGATGCGCTATTCGTCGTAATCGATCCTTACTGGTTCACGACCACCAAACCGTACGCATCGAATCTAGGAGGTGGTGAACTGGATACGACCGGGTCCGGTGACCGATGGGACTGGACCTTAGGACTGGAACAATTCAACTGGTTCAAGCAGACCATTGAGAACAGTAACGCCACATTCAAGTTCGTCATTTCCTCTATGATAACTGGGGGTCAGGACGATTACTCCCGAGGTGGCGCCAATGCAGCGCACTTCGTCGAGTGGGGTGGATATGGTGAAGACGGCACCACTTGGGAATGGGATACTGAACGACCCGGATGGGGGAGTCAACCGATCCACCAGATGATGGTAGCTAACGGCGTTAGTGCTTTCTTCCACGGCCATGACCACCAGTTTGCCTATGAAAAGCGGGATGGCGTCGTCTATCAGACGCTTCCCACAGCCAGTTTTATTCCTCCGCTAGGGCAAGGAGATTATACAACTGGTAATGGGTATACGATCTGGGCTGATGCCGATCAGGAGCCGGGCCATGTTCGCGTTACGGTTTCACCATCGCAAGCAACTGTGGATTACATCGCTAGCTCCGACGGGTCGGTTGTTTATTCATACACTATCGATGTCGGATATACCATCTCAGGATATATTGAGGAGTCTGACCTGACGCCAGTGGAAGGTGTATTGGTATCAGCAGATAGTGGTGGAAGCTCTGATACAACTGATGTTAACGGCTACTACGAAGTGACGGTGCCTAACGACTGGTCTGGCACGGTTACGCCGACAAAACCTGAATATACATCCACCCCGACCAGCAGACCATATAGTAGCGTTATCGCTGATATTGAGTATCAGAACTACACCGCGATCTACACACCAGACCTTACTCCACCGAGTCCTGATCCGATGACTTGGGCAGTTGATCCATATGCAACCGGCACCACGTCGATCTCTATGGAAGCAACAACTGCAACGGATATCAGCGGCGTGGAATACTACTTCACCTGCACCGCAGGTGGATGTAACGACAGCGGATGGCAGGCGAGCACAACGTATGAAGACACAGGGCTTTTGCCGGATACAACTTATACGTATACGGTCACAGCAAGTGATTTAACTATTAATTACAATGCAACGGCCGCTTCAGATCCTGCAAACGTTACAACAGATGCGGTAGCCGCCGATGTAGTCACTATCACCAAGGCTGAATACGAAAGCGACAGAGATGAGTTCAAGGTCGAAGCGATCAGCAGCGCTGGCGGCACTGTAACTCTTACTGTCGTTGGTTTTGGCGACATGACCTATGACTCAGGTAAGAACAAATATAAGCTCCAGATCAAACCTCTGGGCGTGCTGCCTCTATGTACGGCAGTAGTTATTTCAACCGGTGGCGGCAGCGACTCTAAAGATACCGGTGCCAATCCATGTGACCCTGGCGGTCCTCCTGAGACCGACCCGCCAACACCTGATCCTGCAACGTTTGCAGTTGCTCCATCAGCCGATAGTTCTTCAGCTATCAGCATGACAGCGACAACAGGTACTGATGCAAGCGGGCCGGTAGA
>CAYOEI010000040.1:0-6434 GCA_964402825.1 uncultured Hyphomicrobiaceae bacterium | reverse complement strand
TTCTTCTTTATACGGAATCATTTGACCAGATTTCCGCGTTTGCTGGCGAGGCATGTTCCCCGCCATGGTCTGCCTGACCACAAGGGGGGCATAACGAAGTCCAGAAAGCGCGGAAATCCGGCCTCCGGTGGACCAAATCAGCCCATCAGCCGCGTTGCGCAGCTTGAACGATAAACAATATCGCCCTGCGCTGCGCGCCTTGCTGAGTGAACTGATTTGATCCATCAAATGGTTCCGTATAAACAAGAAAGGGTCTAGCGCAGCGGTGCGCTCAAGTTTCGCGCAGGGCTGTCAGACCAATGCCGGTTGATTCAAACCCGCCGTCCACTGCCAATATCTGACCGTTGACATAGCTCGCCTTGTCGCTGGCCAGAAAGAAGATGGCCTCTGCTATCTCGGTCTCAAGGCCATAGCGGTTAAGCGGAATGGCAGCGTGGTAGGCGGCGCGTATCTCATCATTGTGCACCTTCTTGGCCATCTCCGTGTCCACCGGACCAGGTGCGATTGCATTGACACGGATGCCAAGATCTCCCAGTTCCGCAGCCTGCTGTCTGGTCAACTGCATCAGTCCGGCCTTGCTGGTGCCGTAGGCCACTCGCAAGGTGCTGGCGCGGTAGCCGGAAATTGAAACGATGTTGACCACCGAGCCGCCGCCGTTTTTTAACATCACCTGTGCACAGGCCTGGGTACAGATAAACGGACCCGACAGATTTACTGCAAGAATGCGCGACCAGGTTTCCAGGTCCGTTTCAAGTATCGGCCTGAAATCTGCAATACCGGCGTTATTAATGAGGGTATCGATGCGTCCAAAACGGGCCTCGATTGCCTGCACTGCCGCCGCAACCTGCTCAGGCATTGATACATCGCATTCAATCATCATTGTGTCGTCCGGCCTGGACAACTGAGTGAAGGATGCGTTGAGCGTTTCGGCATCGATATCGAGCAGGGCGACCTGCCAGCCTTCGCCCAGAAATTTTTTCGTGGTCGCCAGTCCGATACCGCGCGCCGCACCGGTGACAAGGGCGAGCTTCTTGGGTGAAATGGTCATATTCTGATGCTTGTGTAAGTGGCTCTATTTCGCCTTGATGTTTGAGCGCATGATGTGATCCAGGTTCGCGCCCTCGATGCGAAGGAGCTTGGTCGGCTCCTCGCGCTTGGGTGAGTGTATCGCGCCGACATCGTAAAAATGCGCGTCCCCTGGCGCCAGTGTATAGACACGGTCCGGCTCGACCAGGGTTGGTTGCTCACCTTCGCCTTTTTCGACAATGCGCCAATCGGTCATCTCGGTGCGGCCGGTAGCCTGCCCATAGATGGCCCAGCCCGAACCATGATCATGCGGCTTGCCATGGGCGATATCGCCATAGACATGGGCGCAGATGCAAAAGCCCAGATCGGGGTCTTCAAACAGAATTTCGCGCGGGTTCGCACCCTGCGCTCGCTTGGGCATATGCCGGGTGACGAAATCCTCATCCTTGAGAGCCTTCGACACGTGCTGACAGACGGTTTGCTTGCCGCTTGTTCCGGAATCCGCCTTCAATGCGTTGTGAATATCGGTTGCAAGCTGCTCAAGCGTGTAGGTCATGGAGAGAACCTTTACTGATTGAAACGCGAGGGTTGAGTGTAGCGAACTTTCCCTCAAGGGTCGAGAATAGGCATGCGGCGCTGTAATGGCGACTTTTTGTCAGCTTGACCATCTGTACGATGACAGCTCATCTGCTCCACAACGTTCGTGAATGCTTTTAAAACCGTATGGATGAATATCGGGGAGTAACATGAAAATTTGTATTTTTGGCGCGGGCGCAATCGGCGGCTATGTCGGCCTGATGCTTAAGCGGGGTGGCGCAGACGTTTCGCTGATTGCGCGCGGGGCGCATCTCGATGCAATCAAATCTAACGGCATCAAGGTCGTTTTCAAGGACGAAGAGCTGGTTGAGAAAATGCCGGCTTCTGATACTCCGGCGGACTTTGGGCCGCAGGATTATGTGATCGTTGCGCTAAAGGCGCATCAGGCGTGGGATACCGCCGAGCAGATCCTCCCCCTGCTCGGCCCACAGACAGCGGTTGTCACCATGCAGAACGGAATACCCTGGTGGTACTTTTATGGTTTCGAGGGCCAATATGCGGGCTTGCAACTCCAGAATGTAGACCCCGACGGCAGGCAATGGCGCACCATCGGACCTGAGCGCGCCATCGGCGCCACCGTCTATCCGGCAAGCGAAATTACCGAGCCTGGCGTTATCCGTCACATTTATGGAGACAAGTTTGGGTTTGGCGAGCCTGACCGGAGCGAAAGCGCGCGTGTCACCGCGCTTATCAAGGCGTTTGAAGCGGGCGGACTTAAAGCACGGTTTAATCCTGAAATCCGCAACGACATTTGGCTCAAGCTGTGGGGCAATCTTTGTTTCAACCCGATCTCCGCTCTGACCGGCGCGACTCTCGATATTGTGGCCACCGACGCGGGAACACGCTCTGTCGCCCGCGCCATGATGGAGGAGGCGGAAAAAATCGCCCGGCGTATCGGCGTGCATTTCCGTGTCGATATCGAGCGGCGCATCAATGGCGCGGCGGGCGTGGGCGCGCACAGGACGTCAATGTTGCAGGATCTCGATAAAGGACGCGCTATTGAACTCGACGCCCTGCTAGGCGTCGTGCAGGAGATGGCGCGTATCGTCGATGTGGAAACCCCCGCAATCGATACGGTGCTGGCGCTGACCAAGCAGATGGGACGCGTGGCCGGCGTCTACCCGGTTTTCCCGGAATCGGAGGAAGGGGACGAGTCTCTGATTGTCGATTAGGCGGTATCGATAAACCTCTGCTGGGGTGAGCCCGAGGGTGATAGTTTGATATTTCAGGTTCGAAAACAGCTCATTTTCGCAGTCATCCTTGCGCTGCTCGGCGCCGCCAATGTAACTGCGTTACGCGCTGCCGGGGCGGTGAACCCAAACGATACGGCGAGGCTCCTTGCTGGAATTCCGCCCGCAGAGAATTCACCTCTTGCCGCTGTAACCCGCACGCCCGGCTGGCGCTCCCACGCCGCAATAATGGACAAAGCGTGGGCGTCGTTCGAACACCGTCAGGTAACGAGGATTCGCGTCTGGGCGGCGGCGACGCTTCAAGCGCGGCGCCCCGTCATGTTCTACATGTTCGGCGGGCCGGATTTCATACATGCGGATGCATTTTTTCCTGAAGCCTCGGTTTATGTCCTGAGCGGCCTTGAGCCGATCGGACCCTTGCCGGATATCTCCAGGCTGCCGGAGGGGACATTGTCGGCTTCGCTGGGCGCGCTTCGCCAATCCCTCAATAACTATCTGCAATACGGTTATTTTATCACCAGTGAAATGGGAACTCAGTTCAGGACCAGGAAATTAAGCGGTGTGCTGCCGGTTCTTTATGTGTTTCTTGCGCGGTCCGGCAAGACAATCCACCAGACCCGGTTCGTGACGCTCAACGGGCGCGGTGAAACTGTGCCGGTGCGGGGAAAACGCAAACCTGCAGGCGTCAAGATTACCTATTCCGGGCCGGATGGCAGGTCCCGGACGCTGTTTTATTTTCGAACAGATATTTCGAATGCGGGGTTGAGAAAGAGCGCTTTTCTGAAATTCTGTAAGAAGCTCGGACAAGGCGATGCGCTGATAAAGAGTGCGTCCTATCTGCTGCATCTGGGCAATTTCTCGAAAGTGCGGGAATTTCTTTTGGGGCGCAGCGCTACGATTGTGCAGGACGATTCAGGCATACCGCTTAAATACTTCACGCCCAACTCTTGGCGATTGCGCCCCTTTGGGCAATATGCGGCCCCGATTGAGGAGTTCAAACGCCACTACCAAAGCGATCTTGCACAACTGTTCCAGTCAGGGCGTGCGCAAAAGGTGAATTTCGGGATCGGCTATCACTGGCATCCGCAGCGTACCAATATCCTGGTCGCGGACCGGCTGGCCTCGCAGGGTCCGCGCCCTCAATAGCCTTGGTTTGAATCAACCACATTCTCCAAGGAACCGCCGTTTTCATAACACGTGATCTGTTCCATCACATAGCGGCAGACAGCCATCTCATCGGAGATGGAAGCATTATGCGGGGTGATGATGACACGGGGGTGCGTCCATAGCGGGCTGGTTGAGGGCAGGGGTTCTTCCTCGAACACATCGAGTGAGGCCGCCCAAAGCTCGTCAGCCTCAAGTGAAGCCAAAATATCCGCTTCCACCTGAATTTTACCTCGTCCGGCATTGATCAGCACCGGGCCGGGCAGGGCCCCGTCTTTAGCCAGTCCCGATATCAGTTTGGAGTTGAGCATGCCTTCGGTCTCGGGCGTATGCGGCAGCAGGCAGATCAGAATATCCGTGCGAGCAAGAAAAGGTTTGAGCCCGTCGTCTCCAGCGAAACATTCGATGCCTTCTATTTGCTTTTGCGACCGGCTCCAGCCGGCGAGTTGGTAGCCCAGCATGTTGAGTTTTTCGACCGCGTCCAGGCCCAGAACGCCAAGCCCCATGACGCCAACCCGGATTTCGTTCGCGCCGGGCTGCGGCCAGATTTCCTTCCATATAGCTTGCGCCTGATGGTCGCCATAGTCGCGCACGCGCCGGTGGTGCATGAGGACCTGCAGGCAGATATATTCGCTCATGCGCATGGTGAGGTTTGGGTCGACGAAACGCACCAGTGGAACATCCGGCAGACCGCTCTGCCCCAGCACATGATCGACGCCCGCTCCGATGGAGAAAATCACTTCCAGGCTGGGCAGGCTGGCCAGCAAGCCTTCAGGCGGTTTCCATACAAGCGCATAGCGAATGTTTTCAAGGTTTCCCGTGTCGGGCCATATGCGGACATCGAGGTCAGGAGCAATCTTGCTTAGTCCATCGGCATATCCGTCTCTCTTCATCTGACGGCAAACGATAAGGAGTGACATGTTGCTCACTTTGAAACGGCGTCCTGGTGGGCGGTTTCGAGATCGAAAGCCGCCGCCATCAGCGCCTTGGTGTAGGTGGTTTTGGGCGAGGAAAAAATCTGCCGGGAGGCGCCCTGCTCCACGACCTTGCCGTTGCGCATAACTATAACAGAGTTGGCAAGCGCACGCACAACCTTGAGATCATGGCTGATAAAAAGATAAGCAAGCTCATGCTTGTCCTGAAGCTCGCGCAGCAGATCGACTATTTGCGCCTGTACCGACATATCGAGTGCGGAAGTTGGCTCATCCAGCATGACGAATTTGGGTTGCAGAACCATGGCGCGGGCAATGGCGATGCGCTGGCGCTGGCCGCCGGAAAACTCATGCGGATAGCGGTTCTGATGGGTGGGGTCGAGGTCCACCTCGGTTAACGCCCGGGCAACGCGTTCCCGGCGTTCGCTAAAGGTCATTTCCGGGCTCTGGATCAGCAGGCCTTCCTCGATGATTTGTCCGACTGACAGACGCGGAGAGAGGGAACCGAACGGGTCCTGGAACACCGCCTGCATCTCGCGGCGCAGCGGGCGCATGGCTGTTGAATCAAACTCTTCGATAGATTTTCCCAGATAGACAATCGGCCCCTCGCTGGAAATCAGCCGCAGCAAAGCGAGGCCGAGAGTGGTCTTGCCCGACCCGGATTCGCCCACGACGCCGAGTGTTTGCCCCGCGCGCAGTTTCAGCGAAATGCCATCAACCGCCTTGATATGCCCAACCGTCCGCTTGAGCAGGCCCCGCTTGACCGGGAACCAGACCTTGAGATCATCGGTTTCAATGACAACCGGCGCTCTCTCATTGGTTTTTGGCGGTTCGCCCTTGGGCTCAGCTGCGAGCAGGTGTTTCGTATATGGGTGTTTGGGAGATTTAAAAATCTGTTCGGTTTCGCCCTGCTCGACAATCTCGCCATTGTTCATGACGGAAATACGATTCGCCATCTTGCGCACGATACCCAGATCATGGGTGATGAGCAGCATCGCCATGTTGAACTCTTTTTGCAGATCAAACAGCAATTCCAGGATTTGCGCCTGAATGGTGACGTCGAGCGCCGTCGTGGGTTCATCCGCAATCAGCAAATCCGGTTCATTGGCGAGCGCCATGGCGATCATGACGCGCTGGCGCTGGCCGCCCGAAAGTTGATGCGGATAGGAGTTGAGACGCTCTTCCGGGTCCTCAATGCCGACCTTGTCCAAAAGCTCCAGAACGCGCGCGCGCGCGGCTGTGTCGGAAAGGCCGCGATGCAGTTTGAGGATTTCATCAATCTGCTTCTCGATCGTGTGCAGCGGATTGAGCGAGGCTTCAGGAAAAAATGCATCCGCATGTATGAAATCCGGCCCGCCGAACATGTAGAACATGACGGGGCGCCGCGCTTGAAGCGTCGCCACCGCCCAGACGCGAATCCTCGTTACCTGACGGTGTTCGAACGACGCCCACGCTTTGTCCATTATTGCGGCGTGGGAGCGCCAGCCGGGCGTGCGGGTTACAGCGGCAAGAGGTGAATTCTCTG
>CAYOEI010000039.1:0-6426 GCA_964402825.1 uncultured Hyphomicrobiaceae bacterium | reverse complement strand
GGAGAAAAGAACTCCTTGAACTTGTTCTTGTTGTCGACAAAGTCATCGGCGTTTGGAAGCGGGTCCTTTTTCGCCGTGATATTCGGCCATTTTTCCGCGTAATCGCTATTAACCTCAAGCCATTGTTCCAGATCAGGTTCGGTATCGGGCTTGATGGCCTCCACCGGGCATTCAGGTTCGCATACGCCGCAATCGATGCATTCATCCGGGTGGATGACCAGCATGTTCTCGCCTTCGTAGAAACAGTCGACAGGGCACACTTCGACGCAGTCAGTGTATTTGCACTTTATGCAGTTGTCGTTGACGATATACGTCATTCAAGCGTCTCCGTTCGCCATATTGCGGGTGGCGCAGTTGCGGGTGGTTGAGCATGGACCATATGAGGCCGGGTGCGACTTAATAATATAATCGCGTACCAGGCTCAAGCCGGTAAACAGAACATGCCGCATGGATCCTCAAATAGCGCAGCGATAGGACAAACAAAACCAGTCCTCAAATAGCGCAGCGATATGACAAGAATAAAGCATCCATTCATTCCGGTGTCTCGTGATCCGCGAGCCACGTATCCATTTGCCTGCGATCGCGTTTGGTCGGGCGTCCGCTCCCCTGTTCGCGTTGTGCCGGCGGCGGCGGCGGTCTGGTGTATTTTTCACGCGGCGCCGGTGGCGGGCTCATATCCTCATACAGCGCGCGCGCTTCGGCCGCGGGGCCGCGGCGCACCCCGCATGCCGCCACCTTGAGCACCCGAACCTGTTCATGAATCACCAGCGTGATGACATCGCCAGCGTGAACCGTACGGCTCGCTTTGCGCACCCGGGTGGAGTTGACGCGGGCTTTGCCGGTTTCCACCAGCCGGGTTGCCAATGTCCTGGTTTTCGCAATGCGTGCATACCAGAGCCATTTGTCAAGGCGCTGGCGCTCATCAGGGCTAGGGCCATCAGTCCTGCCCCGGGTCTCAGGCACCGTCTTTAACGCGGGTTTCGAGGTCACGTTTGAGGTCTTTCAAAGCGGCGAAGGGGGAATCGGGATCCATTGGTTTTTCTGGCGTCTTACGTCTGGCTGGCCGTTCCGTCCGGGAGGGGGGTGAACCGCCGCCCTTGGCTTTTCTATCCCGCACTTTTCCCTTATGCGGCCGGCCCTGTTTACGGCCAGCGGTCTTGTCTCTTTGCCCGCGCTTGTTATGCGCACCGGTATGCTGATATTTGCGGTGAGGCCGCCATATTTCGTCGAACTGCTGTTCATTTTCGTCTGAGGTGCTCGCGGTTTTTTCGCTCCTGTCCGATGCCTCATTGGCTGTCTCGCTTTTGGCCACGGGTTCGAGCTCCGATTTGCCGTTTTCCGGCTGAGCTTTTGCGATGGCGCGCCGCTCACAACGAAAGCCAAGGGCTTTAAGCACGGATGCAAACTCATCGCCCGAGCAACCGATAATTGACATCATGCCAGGGGTTACCCGGAAGCTGCCCTTGCCGGTTGCCCCTTCCGGGGGCGCACTCTCTTCGTGTGCCTGCTGTTCCTCATTTGTCCCGGGCGCCTTGCTTTCGTCTTTGACACTTTGTTTTTTGGCGGCTTCATTTTCCTGGGCTTGAGTATGGGCCTGGGCCTGGGCCGGTCTTGCCGGGCGCCATGAAATCAGCGGGCGGATCATGTCGGCGAGCCGCTCCAGCATATCGATACGCACTACGCGCTTGCCGCAATGGTGATACCCGGCTTGGCGGTAATATGTCTCGGGCAGTTTCGGGTCTGCCATAGCTGAAGTTAGTCCTTCGCGGGGAGGTTCGGGGAGGGCAGTGGCCTCGATGTCATGGCCTGGTCCATGATGCAGCGCCCATAAAAAAAGAATGAGATCAGAAGCCGCCGGCTTCAGCAGCGCCGGCATGAAAATATTATACGCTCCAAAGCGCACCCCATAACGGCGCAACTGACCGCGGGCTTCTTGATCAAGTTCACGTATTTCATCGGCGACATTGTCGCGTTTGAGCACCCCGAGATTCTCCGTCAGCTGAAAGGCGATGCCGCGCGTGAGGCCGCTGATATCTTCCGCCATGCTCAAATCGATGAGCGGCTTGAGGCGCTCTTCCATCGTGGCTTTCAGCCAGGCCGAGACTTTTTCCTCGATACGCTCCTTGTCCAGCGCGCTGAGATGTTCATCGGCGAGGATTTCAAGCGCGGGTTTAAGCGCGGTTTCTCCCCGCATGAGACGGGCCACGGCCGCCCCTTCCCACGTGATCTCGCCCAGCCGGGTAAGCGCAAAGTCTTCAGGCTTGGCGTCAGCCAGCTTTTTAGCGCGCTCGGAAAGTTCTTCCACCATCACTTTTGCCGCCGCGTGGCGTGCAGCCTTGCCATGAATGCCCGACGCGTTCGTGTCTGGTGTAAACGCGAAGCCGTCAAGCCGTCCGACAAAGTGCTGTTCAACATGTACTGACCCATCTGCCCCGATTTCCACAAACAAACTATCCTGGTCTCTTAGTCTTTTTATAAGCACACTGGTGCGTCTGTCGACAAAACGCTGAGTTAGTCTTTCGTGTAATGCGTCGGAAAGCTTGTCCTCTATTTCCCGGGTCCGGTCCTGCCAGTGCTGCGGATCGGCCAGCCACTCTGCCCGATGGGAAACGAATGTCCATGTCCGGATATGCGATATGCGATTGGAGAGGGTATCGATATCTCCTTGCGTGTTATCGGCGAAGCGCACCTGTTCGGCGAACCAGTCCTCCGATATCAGCCCGGTGGCGCTCATCAGGTGCCCATAGAGCTGAACGAGCAGCTCGGCGTGATCGATTGCCGAGATTTTCCGGAAATCGGGAACCTGACAAACGTCCCAAAGTTGCTTGATGGCCGCGGGCGCGGTCGCCATGGCCGCGGTTTTTTCATCGCGGCTCACATTTTCCAGGGCAATCAGATCATCGACCATGCCCCCGCGTGCGAGCCGCCCGTGGTCAGGTTTCGCCCGCAAACTGTCTTTAAGTCGCGCCAGGGAAGCAAAATCAAGTACGCCGCTGCGCCATTGCAACAGCTTCACTGGTGCGAAATTGTGGTCCTCAAGGGCGGCAATGCGGGCTTGATCGAATGGCTCAACCCGCGCAGTGACTCCAAATGTTCCATCATTGGTGTGACGTCCCGCGCGGCCCGCGATCTGTCCGATTTCTGCATTGGTCAGTTCGCGGCGCTGCTGTCCATCGAATTTATGAATGGATGCAAACGCCACATGCTCGACATTGAGATTGAGCCCCATGCCAATCGCATCGGTTGCGACCAGGAAATCAACCTCGCCATTTTCAAACAATTCGACCTGGGCGTTTCGCGTCTTGGGGCTTAATGCACCCAGAACCACCGCCGCGCCGCCGCGCTGGCGCCTGACTTGTTCAGCCGTTGCATAGACGTCATTGGCGGTGAAGGAGACAATGGCCGTCCTGCGCGGCAGACGGGATATTTTTTTCTGACCGGCATAGCTCAGTTCCGAAAGGCGGGGGCGCGAGATGATGTTGGCGCCCGGAAGCAAATCGATGATCGCACCTTTCATCGTCGCCGCGCCCAGCAGCAGCGTTTCGCTGCGCCCCCGCGCATGCAGCAGATGGCGGGTGAAGACGTGGCCACGCTCGGTATCGGCCGCAAGCTGAATTTCATCAACCGCCAGAAACGCAACGTCGATGCCGCGGGGCATGGCTTCCACGGTGCAGACATAATAGCGCGGCGAGGGGGGCAGGATTTTTTCCTCGCCCGTTATGAGCGCAACCTTGCCCGCGCCAACCTGCCGCGCCACCTTGTCATACACCTCGCGCGCCAGCAGCCGCAGCGGCAGGCCTATCATGCCGCTCTCGTGACCGAGCATGCGCTCGATGGCCAGGTGCGTTTTACCGGTGTTCGTTGGCCCGAGCACTGCGGTGACGCCGCGGCCGCGATTGTCACTTTCTGGGGAGTACGGATTACTCATTGGATAAAAGGAACACCCTCCAAACTCTTTTCCCGTGATGACCAAACCACCCGCGCCGCGGGGCGCGGGTGGTTTGGCGAATTTGCCAAAACAGGAAATACACTAACGAACCTGATCATTGACCTGAGCCTATCGAACCCGCAAAGCAATGGAAACGGCCCATAAATACAGGGCAAACAGGCGCTGAAATTAACCAGTAGAACAATTCTGGAACAAACCCTGTCCGAATCGCTGACTCTTGGATATTCAATTTTCGTTCTCTACGACATGTTGTGTTGTGAATGGTTTGATGCCACCAGAAATGCCGGTCAGCGGCGTTTAAATGCGAAAAACTATCCCCAACTTCTTAACAGGCTATCCAGAATGAAACATCTGCCGGATAGTATGTAGTCCCACAATTTTACCCGCAATGTTAATAACTGGAAGAAGCCGGGAACGAAGGGTGCCCGAATCAGGGATGTGTTAATTTTCCCGTCCTGTTCCCTACTAGATGTTGATTCTGATCCCCGCGCGTTAACCTTTTGATGCTGTCAAGTGTTAAAGGGATCCGGTTGCGAGGGCGGATTTGTTAACTCCTGTTTCAAAATGAAAACAGAATGACGGTTATTTATGGATGCCATTAATGGGTCCTGGCCCTAGTAGATAACCGCGATTTTCTCTTCACCCGGTATTTCCACCTGCAGGCCGATCGAGGTTGCCGATGCGGTCCCGAAGGGGGTCGGAATGTTGATGTGATAGGGCACATACATTTCTTTTTTCGGCACCTGGATGAGCCAGACTTCGATTTCGTCGGTTTCCGCCATGAACTTGATGCCCGAATTGTCAGGTTTGTAACCGGCAATGGGAATATATTTGATCCGGCAGATCACGGCCTGGCCCCGATATCCCCCTTTGCCGCGTTTTTTGACCTGGACGGTTTTTTTGTGGCTCAGCTCCAGGTCGAACCGCTGTTTGCCGTCGAACACGGGGATGCGCCCGGGACAAATGGAGCCATCGGCATTTCGTTTGGCTTTTTTCGCGGTGAAGAACAGTGCGCTCAGGGGATCCAGAACGCCTTTTACGTGCGCGGCTGTCACTGGAATGTCCTTGGGATTTTCGATGAAGGGCGGCTGGGCGGTGACATGCGATACCGCATTGCCATCGAACATCATGGCAAGCTTCCCGGTATTCTTCTTGGTCTTGAAGTTGAATGTGAAGGAGGTGGGACGCGGGCCGTTTTTTGTCACTGCGCCGGTGCTGGTTGCCCCGCCCTTGATTTCGAATATCAGCCCGGTAATGAATTTGAGTTTACCCTTGCCGCGCATTGAATAGCTTTTGTCGTTCAGGTTCGACCAGACCTCGAACTTGCCAAGTTTAATCCCGGCAAAACGGATGGCGTAAACAGCGGCCAGCCGTGAATGATTCGTGGTGGCGCTGACTTTCCCGGGCGCTGGCAGGGCAGCGGAGAAACTGGCGATCAGTGCCGGCGCCGCCACCGCAAAACATTTCGCACTTCTGAAGACAGCGGCAGATGGCATGGTGTGATTTCGCTTCTCGCGGGTGAGAATCCGTGCGCTCATAAATCAAAAATATGTTTATGACCGCATTTCGTCATTTCTGTGTTTCCAGGCAGGTCAGATTGTAGCACTTTTGCACGGCGCACAAACATTTGGTATTGAACTTCCCGATCGGCTTGACGTGCGTGCGCGCTGCCCGTATATCATCGCGCCTTGCGATACATCAGTATATTCTCGACTTTTACAGGAGCTTTCCATGTCCCGGGTTTGCGAACTTACCGGCAAGGCCGTCATGACCGGCAACAATGTCTCTCATGCGCACAACAGGACGCGCCGGCGTTTTCTGCCCAATCTGTGTAATGTCAATTTGTTGAGCGAAGCTCTGGGCCGTTCCATTCGTCTCAGGGTTAGCGCCAATGCGCTTCGGACCGTTGAGCATCGCGGCGGGCTGGACGCTTTCTTGAACAAGGCGAAAGCCCGCGATCTCTCCCTCAAGGCCCGCCGCATCAAGCGGCAGATTGAAAAAACCCAAGATCAGGCTTCTTAAACTTCCCAAAAGTTCATATCCGATAGCCATCGCCTTGTTATAGGCTCAATGAATCGTGCCCAGTGATCTGAACAAACGCCAGGCCCGCCGGCAGCATGCGCCTGCGGTTGCCCGCAATAAAGCGCATATATTGGAGGTATTGAGCGGCCACCTTCCCCAATCGGGACGCGCGCTTGAGATCGCCAGCGGCTCTGGTGAGCACGCGATCGCCTTCGCGCAATCTTTCCCTGAGCTTACCTGGCGGCCCAGCGACCCTTCTGTTGAAGCGCGCGAGAGCATTATGGCCTGGGCGGATGAAATGGACATTTCCAATCTCGAAGCGCCACTTGATCTCGATGTGATGCGCGAGGATTGGCAAGATGCTTTCGATGCGCCATTCGACGTTATCCTGGCCATCAATCTTATCCACATATCCGAATGGGCCGCGACCGAGGGGCTCATGCGCGGTGCGGGCG
>CAYOEI010000038.1:0-2714 GCA_964402825.1 uncultured Hyphomicrobiaceae bacterium | reverse complement strand
ATCTAATCCAGCTTTGCCATTATCTTTCATTATATTAGTTATCATTGTGTTTGAATCAGTATCTTCAAACTCAAATCCACTGCCACCGTTTCTTTCGGCTAGATTACATTCAAAGGTGTTACCGTTAGAACCTTGCTCAACATCAAAGCCTTCTTCACCGTTAGCTATTGCCTGATTCCAGAAAAAGTAATTCTCTGTAGAGTCGTTGATTTGGAATCCCTCATCAGCGTTTCCCTCAGCAACATTATCTATGAACTCGCTGTTATTAACACCATCATTTCCTTCTAGGTGAAATCCATCACCACCCCCATCAACAAATCCATTTCCTTTGGCAGTATTTTCCTCGAAATGAAGCGCATCAGAATTTTGTATATTGAATCCATCATCATCATTGTTATTTGCTACATTTCTTTCATAGGTACCACAGTCAGCATCATCTATATCAAAACCATCATCTTCATTTCCATTTGCAGTATTTTCAGTGTAAGTATTTCCACCTATACATTCGGTGTGGGATGCCGGTGAAGCTGAAAATTGATCTACTTCACCCTCTCCTTCTTCATCAATACCGTCGTCGCCGTTATTGTTGGCCTTGTTATCCTCTAAGTTATTATTTTCTGAAGTGATATCATTACCAGTACAACCATTTTCAGACAGAAAAATGAAAAAAAATCCAAAAAATGTACCACAGTCAGAACCGGATGTAAGAATTATACCATTTTGATCATTACTGTTGGCAGTGTTAGATACTAAATCATTAGAGTTTGATGCGACTAGTGCGATTCCCTCTCCTGGTCCATCAACGTCTGATGTTGAAACTTCTTCATCATTGTCTGTGTCTAAACCAGATATATCGACGCTGTCTGTAAATATAAAATCTAAAAAGTCAGGTTCATCATCGTTATTATCGTTAGCCTCGTTATCAATCAAGCAATTGTTATCTGAAATATCAAGTAAGATTCCAAAGTTGTTTTCATTAGCACTGTTTCCTTCTATCGCGAAGCGATCGTCCTGAAAAGCATTACATCCAGTAAAACTTGAAGTAGAAACTCCTTCTGTTGCCACAAAGTTTACATTTCTTATTCCTAGTTTATTATGGTCAGAATCAAAAAGCTCAATACCAAGGACATTGTTTTCTGCACTATTTCCAGTTAGATAGTTATTATCAGAGTCTACAAGGAAGATTCCGTTAAATTGTGTGTTTGCAGTGTTTTTTTGTATATCATTATGATCTGATCCTAAAAGGCAAATTCCTGTAAATATACAAATAAATTCTTCATGTTCTTGAACTCCTGCTTCCCCTCGAGTAGGAATTCCAGATGGATTTACAGCAATTGATAATGATTCTGAACCAATTCCACCGAAGAACTCACAAAACTCAAAGAGAGCTTCAGTAGGAAAGTTATTGCTGGCGCCGTTATTAATTACCTGATTAGAAGGAGAATTTTCTAGGAATATTCCAAGAATACAGTTGTTATTTGCATCATTGTCATCAATAACATTTCCGGCGGTAGATTCAAGAAGAATTCCTATAAAGTTTCTTTGAACTAAATTATCTTCTACTAAATGATTTCCAGGAGTACCAACAACAGGAGTGACGTCCGCATTTTCAATGAGAACTCCAATGTTAAAATTGTCTTCAACAGTATTACCTGTTACAGTGTCACCACTGGCAAACCTGAGATTGATTCCAATGTTACAATTATCATGAACATCATTGTCTAAAATAAAATTGCCTCCACTGCTCACAGAGCCATGATCTCTAATTCCATCGAAAAAATTAAAAACTTCGAGATTTTTTACAGTTGTCATAGGCGAATCTATATGAACTCCATCACCTTCACATTCGTCGTTTTCAGGAGGCGACATGAAATGACCATTGCCATCAAGGGTTGAACCACGGCCTTCCATAGCAATTCCCGGACTATTAGGAAGGTCCTGAGTTAAGGTACAGGTTCCACGTAAAGCAAAGTCCGTCGTCCCTACCCCATTTGTTTCCTCTGGAGTCCATACTGCACCTGGAATTGGTCCTCTACCAGAAAAGTTGCCTTCACAATCTCCACCGTTTTCATCATTTTTTATCATCCATTGAGGACCACCTGCAAATGCTTGTTGGGAACTTAGAGAGCCTAAAAGTAATATCGAAAATGCAACACCAAAAACTATTCCTAAATGACGCTTATCTATAGTTCCCATTGCCAGTTATACCCAAGAATAACCTCATAACATCCTCAATATAACCATGTTTGTTGGGTATGAGGTGCATACTAGGGCTTGATCTTTTTGACTAGATTTTTTAGAGTCATCTTAGAAAATCCTTAGTTTTTTTAAAAATACTCTACAGAAACGACTGTAAACATTAGTTTACAAAAGTTTATGGAAAAATATGGATTAGATTAGAGAATTTTTTCTCAGAATTAAATTTGAGCATTAACACAAATATCAAAGTATTTTGAATTTTCTGCAGGAGAGCAGGCCAATTCTCTATCTTTTTTAGATGGAGTTTCAATTCCGATCCAACTTCCCAAAAAGCTATAACATGTTTCCTTGAAAAATTCAGGATATACCTTGCATGCCTCAAAGGCATCATCAAACCCCATTTGATCTGCAGTAACAATTAACGCCCCTTGATAACAGAATCCTTGATACTTTGGAATGCCTTTTTCACAGGCAATTTTCATCTTTCCTAAATCACCAAACAGCAGAGAACCCAC
>CAYOEI010000037.1:0-2802 GCA_964402825.1 uncultured Hyphomicrobiaceae bacterium | reverse complement strand
GGCGGGTTTTCCACCCGCCGCTTTCCATATTGGCCCTTCAATGATCCGATCCGAAGAGCAGCGGTTCATCTTCGCATGGACCGGTCTGCCGGATGCGCGACGTTCTCGGTCGATAGTCGCATCGATGTCCGCTTTACCCCCGAAAACGGACATGGGGTCTCCCGCTGCCAACATGTCGAGCCGCATGCACAAACCGAGGACGGCGATTGATCCTCGTTCGGGCGCGGCGCCGGACTCTGACTTAGAGACTGGTACCGCTTCGTGGGGCAGGCCAGCAGCGCTTTTGGCCTACTGCAACGACTCCTCGTGCAGAGCGAGGTCGAGACCTTCCATCTCCTGAGCCTCGGTGACCCGAATGGCCATGATTGCCTTGGGGACCATGAGGATGACGAAGGTTGCGCCGCCGCACCAGACGATCGTGGCCATGACGCCGTAGATCTGGATCGGCACCTGGGCCAAGTTGCCCTCGAGCAAACCCGCCGTGCCGCCGATCGCCTCTACGGCGAAGACGCCAGTCAGGATGGAGCCGATGATGCCGCCAATCGCGTGCACACCGAAGACGTCAAGGCTGTCGTCGTAGCCCAGCGCCCTCTTGACGCGTGTCGAGAAGATGTAGCAACCGATGCCGGCCGCCAGACCGATGACGAGCGCGCCCATAGGATCGACGTAGCCCGATGCCGGCGTGATCGCGACGAGGCCGGCGATGGCGCCGGTCGCGATGCCGAGTACGCTCGGCTTACCGTGCACCAGCCACTCCGAGAACATCCAGGCCAGCGCCGCAGCCGCCGTCGCAATTTGCGTGACGGCCATGGCCATGCCCGCGGAGCCGTCTGCAGCGACCGCCGAACCGGCATTGAACCCGAACCAGCCGACCCACAGCAGCGACGCACCAATGACCGTAAGCGTCAAATTGTAGGGGGCCATGTTTTCCTGACCGTATCCCTTACGCCTGCCGAGCACGAGAGCCACTATGAGACCGGCGATGCCGGCATTGATGTGGACCACGGCGCCGCCGGCAAAGTCGAGCACGCCGGCATTGCCGAGGAAGCCGCCGCCCCATACCCAGTGAGCAACAGGGGCATAGACGACCACCAGCCACACAGCCATGAAGACCAGCAGACTGGAGAACTTCATGCGGTCGACGAGGGCGCCGACGATGAGCACTGGCGTGATGATGGCGAACGTCATCTGGAAGGTCATGAAGACCGATTCAGGAATGGTTCCCGTCATGCTGTCCTTGCCCATGCCCGCGAGCAAGACCCTGCTGAAGCCGCCGACGTAGGCGTTCAAGTCGCCGCCATCAGTGAAGGCCAACGAATAGCCGACAACCATCCACATGATGGTCATAAGGCAGCAGGTGGCGAAGACTTGCATCATCACCGAGAGCACGTTCTTCTTGCGCACCATGCCGGCATAGAAACAGGCAAGGCCCGGGATGGTCATCATCAGCACAAGCGCGGTGGAGGTGAGCATCCACGCCGTGTCTCCGGTGTCGAGCTTGGGTACTTCCGCCGCCGCTTCCTGCGCGAACGTGGGCAGCGCCGTCAAAAGAGAAACCGCCGTCGCAGCGCTGGCCGAGGCTGCAAGACGCTTCAAATGGTTGAATTTCATGAGTGAGAACTCCCCTTCCGTGATGCCGAGTTGGGCGTGACTTCACCGGGCGGCCAAGCCCGTTCAAAGCGCGGTGTCGTCGGTCTCACCTGTGCGGATACGGACCGTGTGCTCGATGGGCGAAACGAAGATCTTTCCGTCACCGATCTGGCCGGTCTTGGCCGCGTGTTGAATCGCCTCGAGCGCCTTGTCGACTTGGGCGGACGGGACAACGACCTCAATCATGATCTTGGGCAGGAACTTCACAGCGTACTCTGCGCCGCGGTAGATTTCCGTGTGGCCCTTTTGACGGCCATAACCCTTCGCCTCGGTGACCGTCATACCTTGCAAGCCGAGATCAGTCAGCGCGGCGCGGACCTCCTCCAGCTTGAAGGGTTTGATGATGGCTGTGATTAGTTTCATGGGGGAAGCCTCCAACCGACATTCCCCATATGAACGCCGGTTCTGAGCATCAGGGTAACCATTGGGGCTCCCGGCGACAATATCGAGCACGCTCGGGACGGTGGAAACCGCCGTTTGCTGCCATGCCCCTCAACAACGGCCTTTTCATGCGGCTGATGGCTCTGTTTTGCGGTCTCAAGGCGCCACTCTCCTGTCGGTTATCCCTGCCATCGCCACCGCCCACATCAAGGCGGAGCCGGCGGGGCCAGCAAAAGCCCCCAGGAAGCCCGTACACGGCCGCTCCGTTTCTTGAGTCCTTGCCACGCGGGAAAGCGATCAGCCTTCGAGCCTATAGAGACCAACGGCCCGCCAAGGGTTCCCCTGGCGGGCCTTCTTATTGACCGTGCCGTTTCAGACAACCGTCATATCACACCTGAAATCAGCTCTTGCTTCTGCGACCGCGTGAGCTGCTTAACCCGCATTTCTTCTTTGAGCGCTTCTGATCGTGATGGGAAGCAGGCTTCATAGACAATCTCTACCGGACGCCTGGCAGCGGTATACTTTGCGCCATTGCCTAAAAGCCCATTGTGCTCTGAGAGACGGCGCGCCACATCTTTTGCGATGCCTGTGTAGTAGGTCCCGTCTGCGCATCGGAGAATGTAAAGCGAATAAGCCATTGCCCCTTTTTGCGTTGATGGAACGGACGCCAACGCTCGCATCCTTATCGAAAGATCGCCGGTTCAAGGCGGTGCACACCGTGCGCTTACGCTGCTCGCCACAGTGCTAGGGGTTCAGGGATCGAACGAAGAT
>CAYOEI010000036.1:0-3550 GCA_964402825.1 uncultured Hyphomicrobiaceae bacterium | reverse complement strand
AAAACGCAATGTCGTTGGGACTTCATGAAGGGCGTGTTTCCGGAACTTACATCAACGATGCCAAGGCCTCTTGCACAGTGACCGGGAATATCAAGGCAAAGACCAGGGATTTCTCGCTCACAATCGTTTGCCCAAAGTGGGACATCAGAATGCAGGGGACTATATCCATCGGCTGGAAGAATGCGTCGGGAGGCTATCAGGCATACGTGAAAAGTCAGGGTGATTTCACCATGAAGAAGGGGTAACGAACGCCCACACGTTATTCCGACCCTTCTCCGTCATTCCCGCCTCTCCTCCATCATTCCCGCTCCTCCATCGTCATTCCCGTCCCCTCCTTCGTCATTCCCGCGAAGGCGGGAACCCAAATGGGCTTATCCGTATCCCTTAGTATTTGTCGTACCTCACACATGGGTTCCCGCCTTCGCGGGAATGACGGATGAGAGGCCGTGAGTGATAACTCTCAAGAAAACCCGCTACAGCGTCTCGCGAATAAACTTGCGGTTTCGCTGGTAAAAATATGCAACCTCGTCGCCAGGTTCAGGGAGCCGGCCGCGCCCCAGCTTCTGCTCCAGCGTTTCCAGCGCGAAACGGGTAATACGTGGAAGCTCCAGCTTCAGGGCACGATCAAAAGTCAGCCAGTGCAGGTTGAGCAACTCATCATTGTCGTTGGGCATTTGATGCGCGATTGCTTCTGACGTGGTGCAGAAAAAACGCGTATCGAAGCGGCGCGAGCGGCCCGGCGGCGTGATCGCCCTCAGGAAAAACGTCAATGGCGAGAGCGCCGGCGTCAGGCCATGCTCGACAAACGGGCTCCATGAGGGAGAGGAGGTTGACCACTTATCAGTGTTTGGCGCGCCAACCAGCAGGCCGGTTTCTTCCGCTGTCTCGCGGATCGCCGCCAGCGCCAGCGCCTGCGCGCGCCTCGGGGTCGCAACCCCTTTCATGTCGCACAAGAGTTTGCGCTCGACCTTTGCGTCCAGTGCGTCGGGTACAATGAGGCGGCTGTCTCCCGCATCAACGCGCCCCCCCGGAAACACATACATGCCCGGCATGAACGCGCTGCTCAGATGGCGTTGCCCCATGAGCACTTTCGGATGCTTGCCGCTCCGGTCAACGACGATAAGCGTCGCCGCGTCCTTTGGCCGGCGATAGGGGTGGTTATGCTTTTCCTCAGGCATGGGCTTTGAATAGAGAAAACCCGGCCACGCCTCAAGCCGCCTGTTTCAGCAAACCCCGGTTGATCAGCGTTTCGGCGATCTGGATGGTGTTCAGCGCCGCGCCCTTGCGCAGATTGTCGGACACGACCCAGATGTTGAGACCGTTCTCGATGGTCGCGTCCTCGCGGATGCGGGAGATGAAGGTGGCGAAATCACCAACGCATTCAACCGGCGTCACATAACCGCCATCCTCGGGCTTGTCGATGACCAGGCAGCCAGGCGCCTCGCGCAAAATCTCGCGCGCCTCGTCCGCCGTGATCGGCTTCTCGAACTCGATATTAATGGCTTCTGAGTGGCCAACGAACACCGGCACCCGTACGCAAGTCGCCGTGAGCTTGATGTTCTTGTCGAGAATCTTCTTGATCTCGGCCACCATCTTCCACTCTTCTTTTGTGGAACCATCCTCCATGAACACATCGATATGCGGGATGACGTTAAAGGCGATCTGCTTGGTGAATTTCTCCGGGGTCGGCGGATCGGTGACAAAAATGCCCTTGGTCTGCGTCCACAGCTCATCCATACCCTCTTTACCCGCGCCCGAAACCGACTGGTAAGTCGAGACCACGACACGCTTGATCGTGGCTGCATCATGCAATGGCTTGAGCGCGACGACGAGCTGGGCGGTGGAGCAGTTCGGATTGGCGATGATGTTCTTTTTTGTGTAGCCCGCGACCGCGTCCGCGTTCACCTCCGGCACGACCAGCGGAACGTCCACGTCATAGCGCCATGCGGATGAATTATCGATCACCACGCAGCCCTTTGCGGCGATTTTCAGGGCCCACTCCCTGGAGATATCGCCGCCAGCAGACATCAGCGCGATATCGCATTTTGAGAAATCGAACTGTTCGAGATCGGCGCATTTGAGCGTCTTGTCGCCAAAGGACACCTCGGTGCCCAAAGAGCGGCGCGAGGCGATAGCGAACACCTCGCCGACCGGAAACTTGCGTTCCGACAGGATTTCCAGCAACTCATGGCCCACATTGCCCGTGGCGCCAATGATGGCGACATTGTAACTCATACCTTCATGCTCCAGTTTTTCGCACGGGAAATATTACCGCACGTCTCGCAGGATTTAGGTTATGCCCCGCGCATTGTAAAGGATTTGCAACTATTCAGCGCTTGTCCACCGACAATGCGCCGGGTCCGGCGGCGGCCAGAATAAGAAACCCGCCGGCCAGTCCCAGATTTTTCAAAAACTGTATTATCTGGGCCTTGGTCCCAAAATCAGTGTGGAAAATAACCGCCGACAGCACACAAAATCCAGCGAGAGCAAGCGCCGCCCAGCGCGTCTGCCATCCCACTAAAATAGCCAGCCCGCCGCCAAGCTCGGTCAGAATCACAAGGGGGAGGAGTTCGCCGGGCACGCCGAACTTTTCCATATAGCCCTGGGCTCCGGCGTAACTGGTGAGCTTCCCATATCCGGCCCAGATGAAAATGAGTGACAGCAGAACACGGCCTGCCGCCTTTAAATATGGATCAAGTGCTGTCATGGCGTTGTTCCTTCGCAAATACATTCGGCTTTTGAACATTCTGCTCTTTTTATACCATCGCGAAGATACAAAGCTGAACGATTGCTGACGAAGCTCACCAACAAACTCATCGAGAGGAAACTCGATGTGCGTGGCACGGCGCGGAAAATGCTGGCCTAGCCGTAAACGCTTTCGATACCCCGGCCCCAGGCTTCGCCTGAATTGATACATTTATCCGCCGTTTCGGCATCAATGAGCTGGGTCAGAAGCCAGCGGTCAAGCTCAACGCCCGCCAGACACCCCGCGGCAGTGGCAATTTTTTCGTGAGTGACCAGAGGTTTATCGGTGAATATCGCGCCCTTGCCTTCAAGCTGTTCTCTCGCGGTCGGGTAAGTGGTCGCCTCAAGGCCAGCGAGAATGCCCGATCCAGCCAGCAACAGTGCGCCTGAACATTGCGAGCAGACATACTGGTCATCCGGGTCAAGCAGCAGCCGCGCGAGATACTCCGCGTCATTCATAAGCTCGCGTGTGAGCGCTCCACTGGCCACGACCACGGCGTCCATATCGCGCGCGCTCTCGATAGTTCCGTGGGTTTCCAGCTCATATCCGGCGAGCGTGGTATGGCGCGCCGCGGTGCCCAGAATGCTCACTGACCAGTTGCGGCCAGGTTTAGGCTCGGACTCTTCTTCATCCACGCCTTCATCTTCCTCACCGTTTCGCGGCGGCGCGGTCTCTTCAACTTGTGAGGTTTCATTTGGCGCCTCCTCCTCGGGCGGCGTTTCAGGAAACATCGTCAGCGGACGATTGAGGAAATCCCAATGCAGAAACACATCTATGTCGGTGACGCCGTCAAAGGCGATAATA
>CAYOEI010000035.1:0-14689 GCA_964402825.1 uncultured Hyphomicrobiaceae bacterium | reverse complement strand
GGTCACAGGCATGACGGCCTTATTTTAGGGGAAAAATCCCGGATATCAGCCAAATTCACTCCCTTGAACAAGGGGAATTAATGCCTACATATTATTAAAGGTTAACGAAGTATTAACCGGTCTGAAGCCGAATAATGAGGGAGGGTCATACTGGCAAAGGAATATCAACGTGGAATTATGGCTTTGGCTCTGATGTTCAGCGCCGTGATTGCGATGACGGTAATTTCGTCAATGATCGCATAGCTCTGTCGCATATCTGTTTTTCGTTCTATGCAACTGGTATGAGTCGCGAACAATCCGGTTTTAGGACAATCCTGCAATCCAAAGCGGGCCTGCAATCCAAAGCGGGGTCTTCTTGAAGACCTCGCTTTTCACCGGCATAACGGCCGAAGCCATTCGCAATGCTGGTGCGTTTGCGCATGATGTGTTGCGTCCTACGGTGCGGCTCGGCGTAACGGGGCTGTCGCGCGCGGGCAAGACTGTTTTCATCACATCACTGGTACACAATCTGATCGCCGGCGGGCGTCTTCCCTTTTTTGACCCCGTCGCGCAAGGGCGTCTGCGCCGCGCCTATCTTGAACCGCAACCCGATGATGACATCCCGCGGTTTGATTATGAACGCCACCTTGGTGAGCTCACCGCCACGCCCCCTCGCTGGCCGCAAAACACAAAGCGCTTGAGCCAACTGCGCCTGACCCTTGAATATGAACCGCGCAGGTATCTGGATCGGGCTCTGCGCCGCGACAAGCTGCATATCGATATTGTGGACTACCCAGGTGAATGGTTACTCGATCTGCCCCTGTTGAACCTGAACTACACGCAATGGTCGTCGCAGGCGCTGCTAATGAGCCGGGAGGACACCCGCCAGGGGCTGGCGAAAAACTGGCACACGCTTATTGCCGGCCTCGACCCGGTGGCGGATGAGAATGAAGATGCGGCGAGACGCGCCGCAAAAGCTTTCGCTGATTACCTGCACAAATGCCGCGCAAAAGGCGATGCAGCCGCTGTCCCGCCGGGAAGGTTCCTGATGCCCGGCGAGCTGGAAGGCTCCCCCGCCCTGACATTTTCGCCACTGGATATGCCGCAAGACGCAAGCGCACCGCGCGGCTCGCTCTGGGCCATGATGGATCGCCGCTATGAAGCCTATAAAACCCATGTGGTAAAACCATTCTTCCGGGACCATTTTGCGCGTCTTGACCGGCAGATTGTGCTCGTCGATGCCCTCGAAGCCCTCAATGGCGGCGCGCCAGCTCTGCGCGATCTTGAACGCGCCTTGAGTGATATCCTCAAATGCTTCCGGCCCGGAGCCAACAGCTGGCTCTCAAGCATCCTGTATCGCCGCATCGACAAGATCCTGTTTGCCGCAACAAAGGCGGACCACCTGCATCACACCAGCCATGACGCGCTGGAAGACATCGTAAAATGCCTGGCCGCCCAGGCGATTGAACGCGCTGATTTTGCCAGTGCGGAGGTTGACGTCGTTGCCCTGGCGGCGATGCGCGCCACCCGTGAAGGCATGGCCGAAGCTGGCGGCGAATCCCTGCCCTGTATCTTCGGTTACCCGCTCGCGGACGAAACAATCGATGGCCGCACTTTCGACGGCACACAGGAATATGGAATATTCCCCGGCGATCTGCCTCAAGGCCCAAAAGTCCGGGAAGAGCTGATGGAGAAACCGGTGCAAAACGATCAGATAAAGATAGTGCGCTTCCGGCCGCCCAAGCTGACCAGCACCGGGCCCTCATCCCCGGTGACATTTCCGCATATCCGCCTTGACCGTGCTCTCAACTTTTTGCTGGGAGACCGCCTGCTATGAGCAAACAGCAAAAATCAAATCGAGCCCCCAGGGCCTTTGAACCCGATGATCCGAAAGTGATCGCCGTGGAGCCAGGCTTGCCCGAGCCTGAAATACTGGAGGCGGCCACGGATATGCCCCCCGCCCTGACCTCATCTGTAACGCGCATTCCTCGCGGCTTGAAATGGGGCGCTATCCTGCTGGCCGCCCTTACCGGACTGGGCGGGCTTGCCGCCGGCGTCTGGGCGAGTGATCTGATCAGCTCCCTGTTTACCCGCCAGGACTGGATTGGCTGGGCGTCCCTCGGATTTCTGGGACTGGCCGTAATTTCAGTGCTCATGATCGCCATCAAGGAAGCCTGGGGGTTTGTTCGATTGCGCCGCTTGGGGCGTCTTCGACAGGATGCTCAAAGCGCTGAACGCCATGATGACAAGATGCTGGCGAAAAGAGTCACGGCTGATCTGAATGAGTTGTACCGCTCACGCCGGGAGCTTTCATGGGCCCGCGCCCGGCTGGGCGAGCATGAAGACGCCATCATGAATGCGCGCGAGAGGCTGACACTCGTAGAGCGTCATTTACTCCGCCCGCTGGACGCCGAAGCACGCAGCATCATCGCCGCCGCGGCAAAGCGTGTTTCGGTAATCACTGCTGTCAGCCCGGCGGCTGTTCTGGATATGGCGGTCGTTGCCGCACAGAATATGCGGATGCTGCGGAGCATCGCCACGCTGTACGGCGCGCGGCCTGGCACGATCGGGCTGTTCAGACTGGCGCGCATGGTGCTTGCTCACATCGTTTTGACGGGCGGCATTGCACTTGGCGATGATCTCATTCAGCAGCTGATCGGACACCGGCTTGTAGCAAAATTATCCGCCAGACTTGGCGAGGGGCTGTTTAATGGCGCCCTTACCGCACGCATCGGTCTGGCCGCAATCGAAGTGTGCCGGCCCCTTCCCTTCATTGAGGTCAAGCAGCCGCGCCTGCGTGATCTGGTCGCCGACATAGCCCTGAAAAAGACCGCCAAATCGCCAAATCAAGATTCCTAGTTGAGCGCTCTGCACCCATCGACCACGGCGCGGCGGCTACGCCCGTCACTCATGGTGAGCGTAACGGTGACCTTCTGTGCGCATGACTTGCCTCCAAAACGAACCCTGAAGCCTCCATCCGAGAGATCAGAATTGCGTGAGGGCGGCGTGGCGGACGGCGCATCATAGACATAGGATACGGACTTGATTGCACCGAGCGTATTGGCAGGCGCGTCCAGCCAAACTTCAAAACGATAGAGAATATTTCCAGCTTCATCGACCCCGCCGAGAAACTCCCAGGCCTGTGATTTTAGCCATTCGCGAACATCCGACCTGGACGGAAGATCAACGCGCCCCCCCCGTGCGGGTTCGGGTGGCAGGCGGGCAATATCAATTTCAGGCCGGATCGCAGGTTTGAGTTTAATTTTTGGTGCAGGTGGCGGTGTAAACTGCGGTTGCACCACCGGAGCTGGTGGCGCTGGAGCTGGTGGCGACAGAGCTGTTTGTGTCCCTTGTTCCTGCTTCGGCAACTGTAGAACGGGCACTGGCGTTGGGCTGATGGCCGGTATGGTCTCATCCGGCACCTTGACCTGCGCCAGCGGATCGTGCGTATCGCGCAAATCCGGAATCTGCCGGTGAACCATGGTTTTACCGCCAGTTTCAATATCAGGGGGTGCAGGCAGGAGTATAAGCAGCGCGACAAAAGCCGCGAAGACAAGCGCCAGAAGCTTAAGCGCAATGAGAACCCGCCGCCGGGACGCACTTCCGGTTTTCTTATCACTCTTCACAAACGACCTCGGTCCTCAATGATGCAGCCCGCCACGCCACGCGCGCCAATAACGCCTCGAGGCAAGCCATCGTGTTATTATACCGCGAAAACTCCTCTTAGGGTCCTGACCCTAGGGTCAGCCTGTATGTCATAAGAGTTTTGTGCTATTTGCGCCACCGAAGCTGTGATTCACATCTTGACCGGAGAGCTGTAAATAGCACCCTACAGTCAGACGCGAGAGGGCAGGAGAAATCGATGGCGGTCAAGCGCTCATCAACAGCACTGATTGTTGTGTGCGTTAGCCTTGCGGCCTGCAGCGGACGCATGCCGGGACTAACCGGTGCACAAACCGGGGCCGAAACCCCGGTAGCGCCGGTTTCGACACCAGCGGCGCGGGCCGTTCAGGTGGCGTGGACGGCTGCCAGCGCGCGCTATTGCGCGTTCGGGTTAAACCCGCAAAAGCTGAAAGGCGAGTATCTTGCCTGGGAGCGCGCCCAGGGCGCTTCAGCGGAATCCGTACAGAATCTCAGCACCACATACGACAAGGCGTTTCTCACCTTCTATGACAAGGTGAAGGAAACGCCGGGCTATTGCAGCAAAGCCAGGATTGAGGAAATCCGCCCCGAAATTAACAGACATCTGTCTGGCAATTATGAACCAAGTCCGAAGGTTGTTAGCGAGACCAGCTCTGCAATAAATTAAGAGCTGACGTCAGATCGCTATTTGCGCACCAGAACACCAACAGTGCGAATGGCGACATACACGCCGACCAGACCGAACGCGCCTGTACTCAGCCACAAAAGCGCGCTCCATAATGTGATCCATCCCTCGATACTCATGCCCGTTTCTCCGTTTTGCGCGCTCCGCGCCCTTCGCTGAGAGAGCCAATCACAAATCCGAGGAGTGATAACCCGATGGCTGCAAAGCCGATTATAGGTGATGATACGCTCTCCAGTCCAAGCGCGGTTTTAATCGGGGAAAGAGCGATGATCGCGGAAAAGCCCAGGATAAGAGCCCACAATGCCCCTCGCCGCGTCGCGCCTTTCCAGTAAAGCCCCCCGACCATCAATACGATGCCTGAGCAGAAATAGATCGAACCCGAAACCGCCAGATAGTCCCAGATATCCTCACGGCCTTCATAAATGAGCCCCCAATAAAGTTCATAAAGGGCAATCACCACGATGATGATACGGGTGCCGCGTTTTTGCGCCTGTTCATTCTCAACGGTGCCGAAGATGGGACCAAGAACATCACGTGAAAGAATGGAGGCCCAGCAAAACAGATAACTGTCCTGCGTCGACATGAATGAAGCAAACATGGCCACCGCCAGGAAGGCCAGCAGCCACCCCGGCATGGCGTGGCCGAGCATCAGCGGTGTCGCCACGAGATCGGCATCGCTGCCATGGGATGCAAGCATCTCGGCAGGGCCGAGGTTGCCGGTATTGAAATAACTGAATGCAAGGACGCCCAGAAAGGCCGGTACAACCATGCGCGCCAGGAATATAACGCTGGCGATCAGATAGGCGCGCTGCACTGTCGCTTCATCTTTAATGCAAAGTGCGCGGGTGAGAGCCGTTGGCCAGATTGCCGCCGAGACAACACCGGCGACCAATATCATCCACAACACATAGCTCAGCCCGAAACTCTCATTGGCGAAGGGGTCGAACCCGCCAATACCCTTGTTTTCACGAACGATAGAGATGGCCTCACCCAGAGGCACAAGATTGGTCAGATAAACCACCGCGATCAGCAGCCCGGCTGAAAGCAGAACAAATTGAAAAATATCGGTGATGATAACGGATCGCATGCCGCCATAGCAGGTGTAGAGAACCGCGCCCGCGATAAGCGTGACCATGAGAATATTGACGTTCACGTCAGCGCCCTTAACCGACAGCATGGCGGCCAGGAAAACCGACGCGACTTTCAGGAAAAGCCCCATATTCAGAATGCCGCCAAGAGCCATCACAATGGCGCCAAAAATGCGGATGTCGCGGCCAAAGCGCTGTTCATAAAACTCCGGCAGCGTCAGAACGCCGGTCCGGCGCATCGGCTTTACGACGAACCCTATGGCTCCGACAAAGCCGCAGCCGATCAGCGCGGCAAGGCCGATGTGAAATGCTGAAAAACCCTCGTTGAAGCCTTTCTGGGCATTGTAGGCGATGGTTATGAGGCCAATCTCTGTCGCTCCAAGGGTGGCGATGGCCGTACCAAGCCCCAGATCGCGCCCCGAGATGAAAAATTCCTTCAGACCGCCATCACCCTGCGCCCTGCCTCGATGCGCGAGCAGGATGGCAATCACATAGGCGAGCGTGAAAATAGCCAGAAAAAGATAAGTGGAATCAGCCAACGAAGTCCCCCCCAAGCCAAGAGTTTGGCCAGGCCGGGAGTTTGACGGCTCACCGCCCTAAAGGAAAGCTCAGAAGCGCCTGAATGTGACTAATTCTGCTGGTTTGGCTTTACTGCCGTTGACGCGCTGGCGGCGGCTTCAGGTTCGCTTGGTTTTTCCGCTGCTGGCGCAGCCTCCTTAACGCCTGCGTCTTTCGCCGCCCGTTGAGCAAGGAGCCTTTGTGCCTGAATTGTCACGGCCAGAGCATGAAGCTTTTCTTGCGGCAGATCTCCCGCCAGCAGGAAAGAGAGATTTTCCTCCCTCCAAATGGCAACCGGTACGCCCTCGATCTTCTTCTCTTCCAGGGCAAGGGCTTTCGCCTTGCCGGCAAGGACGAAAAGCACAACCGGCGCGCCGGTTTCAGGGAGATATGAAATCTGCGCCAATGGTGCGCCATCACGCTGCAATAATTGCCCGCGCTCAAATCTGAGATTGACGGCGCTCAGATCCGGTATCGCAAAATCCGCGCGAAGCGCCTTGCCCAGCTGGAAGGCGACAAGATCAGGATTGCTGGAAGCATCCGTGCCAAGTGTAAATGTTTCGCGGCTCAGCAGCGCATAGGAGCGCGCGGCGTCATCCTGCCAGGTCGCGGGTGGCACAGGCAGGGGCGGTATTCTAATGACAATCGGATCGGGTGGCGGCGGCGCAGGAGGCGCCGGCAACTGAACGAACTGTATTTCTTTCGGCAAAATCTGATCATGCAGGATATATCCGGCGGCAGCGCCTCCTAAAAGGCAGCCAGATCCAACCCAGATGAACAGAACAGCCCGCCCCAGCACCCCCCGCACACTGCGCTGTCCCTTCGCGGCATCGGGGGTTGAAATATCCGTGCTGACACCCGGCACAGGTTCGTTCGCCAGCATTGCCTCAAACTGGGTTTCCAGATGCGCATTGGCAGCTCGAAGAGCCTCGACGCGCTGGGCGGCAACCTGATCCTCTTCCAGGACCCGTTCCACGGCTTTCGACTGGTCCTTGGCCAATTGTCCATCGGCATAAGCCACGAGGAGTTCATCGTTGAGTTCGGTCATTTAACCTGCCTGCCTGTTTATCTGCTCCAAATGCTCAACCCCGGGGCGCGACGCCGCGGCGCTCTCGAGCCAGTCCGCCCGTTCAACGAAAGAAGCCAGCGCGCGGCTCACGCGGGCAATCACATTTTGCGGTGTCGTATCGAGAATCCCGCCCGCCTCATCATAAGAAAAACCTTCGCCATAAATGAGCAGGACGGCGCTGCGCTGTTGCTGCGGCAACTTGGCCAGAATATCGGCAATCCGGGTGGAATGCGTATCCCCATGAGCTTCGAAGAGCGAGGGGTCAGCCTGGCCCCTCGACAACGGATTGATGTGAGACCTCAACTGTTCAAGCCATTGCGAATGCAGTTTGCCGAATGCCCAAAGATCAAAAGCCATGCCTTCGGGAAATGTACTGGCTCCATCCAGAATTTTCTGGCAGGTGTCGCGCATGAGCGCCTGGGCGCCTTCCCTGTCTCCAGACAAAATGTTCGAGAATCGCCGCAGCCGCGGAGAAAGAGTAATCAGCTTTGTCCGTATCGATGCACCAGATCGTTTGGTCGCAGTCATTATTTTGCTGCCGCAATTATGGGCCTTTAAGATTTCTAGCCCAGCCAGACAGGAGACTGAGTGGATACTTATGACTGTGGATACAATGATTCGCCCCATCGAATCAGAAAGATCGCACATTTTGATATTATGGTCTTCGTACGCCGGGCGCCGCCTCAGGACACGAAGCGAAGACAGGTTGAGCATCCCTCGACAAATGCGCTAAGAGCAGCGCAGCATAATATCTGACGATGTCCGTACGCGGTTAGGCCATGTCTGAACAGAGCAGCAACAATGAAGCGGGACCGCCCGCACCAGGCCCTTCGCCAAAGGCCGGTCGAAAATCCCTGCTGCGATCCGGCCAGCAAACGCTTGCGCGCACGCGCCGCGCAGCCAAACGCGTAACATCACAAACCGGCGCGATCGCCGGGCCTGCAGTTGCAAAAACAGCAACTGGCCTGCGCCGTGGCGGCCAGCAAGGCTGGGGTGCGTTCAGCTCTTTCTCCAGAGAAAAGGCAAGGCCGCGTCTGAACCACGCAGTCAGCTGGTTTGCCGGACTGCTGAAACCGGCATCCTTGAGTAGCGGATACAGGCGTTTTCTTCTTCTCGCTCACCAGCTCGGTCCGGACAAGCCGATTGAACGGGCATGCTTCACACGCACCAGCAAACATATTCCTCTGTCCATTGTACGGGTTCCACACCAGCTTCGCCGCTCAGGGCATGATTACCGTCCTACCCCGCGCCTGGTGTTCAAGTGGGCGATGGCCGCCTTGCCCGAGCCCATTA
The DNA here is from genome assembly GCA_964402825.1 of uncultured Hyphomicrobiaceae bacterium. Lineage (GTDB taxonomy): Bacteria > Pseudomonadota > Alphaproteobacteria > Rhizobiales > Methyloligellaceae > UBA2767. The sequence continues at coordinate 6,375 of CAYOEI010000035.1, read as the reverse complement.
ACCGTTTCGAATTTATCGATGTGGGTTCGGGGCAAGGCCGGGTACTGCTGATGGCTTCGCGCTATCCATTTGAAAAAATCACAGGGGTGGAGATCGCCGAAGAGTTGCACAATGACGCTCTGCTGAATGTTGCCCAATATCCCCGTACACTGATGAAATGCAGGGACATCAACCCCCTGCATTTGAGCGCCATGCGGTTGGAGTTGCCTGATCAGAACACTGTGTTTTTTCTGAACAACCCTTTTCAGCGATCCATGCTCGAGCGCTTCGTGGGCCAGATCGTGCGATCCTACAAACATCAACCTCGCCGCTTTTATTTCATGTGCATTGACATCCACGAGGAGCAGATTTTCGTAGACACGGGGATATTCCAGAAGGTGCAGATACCCTGGAACCTACGGGTCAGGATCAAGGGCTTCAGCCCGTATTCCGTCACGCTCTACCGAACGGTTCACTAGGTCATTTCTTGTTTGAACTGAAATCGCCAAGCCACCCGCTCCCCCGGCCCAACCGCCCATAAAGGGTACCCTCGGGGCGGCCCACGCCGGGGGAGCGGGTGGTTCAGTCATAACGGATAAGAGTCTAGGTCAGTCACGGACGACCAGCACCGATATTTTGGCATGCCGCACGATCTTCGCAGCTGTGCTGCCGAGTAAATAGTCCGACAACTCTGGCTGATGCGAGGCAACGACAATCAGATCAGCTCCACTGGAATCCGCTACTGACAATATCTCGGCATAGGCCCCCCCCCTGCGCGGTCCGGATTTCATAGGACCCAGACTTGAGGCCTGCCTTGGAAGCCATTTCATCCATAACCTTACTGGCGCTTTCCTGGGCAGAATCCAGATAATTACCAGGCAATTGAGCCGCCACTATATTGGGTACGGGGCTGATTACGTTCAACAACACCAATTCAGCCCCCGAGTTAGCGCCGAGATCCGCGGCTGCCTTAAGACCCGCCACACCTGAATCAGATTGCGTGACGTCAATCGGGACGAGAATTTTCTTGAACATTTCAGCCCTCCAAGCTGGTAATCAATCAGATGTCGCGCACAGTAAACCCGATCGAGTATCGCGAGCCAAGCAACATGATGGCTATTTATGAGTTCATGACCTAGGCAAGGACGAGATCGAAGGTATAATTCGGAATGCCATCACCAGCCGCAAGCCGTGCAGTGGCCGATGCGCGCGTTAAATCCCCGGAGAGCCGTAAATATAAAATATCTTTGGAATTAAAGGGTTCTCCAGGGAAGTACATTTGCGTCACGAGTTCCTGGCGGGCCTGAGTGACGACACGGAAATGAATATGCGGTGTGCGCCGGATTGAACCGCTTGAGTAGCCCTTTGGGCGTATTGTCCGGAAGCGGTAGGCGCCATCGGCTCCTATCCTCACGGCGCCATAACCCTGGAAATTCCTGTCCCGGCTCGTCAGCGGGCTTATGTCACCAGGATGAGCATATCGCCCACGCGAATCCGCCTGCCAAATCTCAACGATGGCATCCTTGAGGGCGTGCCCCTTGACCGAGAGAATGCGCCCCTGAATCTCAATGACCTCACCAAGCGCATCGCCGCTTGCGCCATTCAGACGGGTCAGGTCTGCGTCGGAATCGCCCGGTTTTATTTTCGGATAAAACGGACCGGCGCTCTGCCGGGGCGTTACTAATAGAGCGGCCTGCGCGGCGCGCGCCACCATGACCCCCGCGGCGCAGGCGATTAACCCGCGCCGGGTCATCATTACGTCTTTGCCCCAATGTTGCATGCAAGGAAGTTACTCCGAATTTGCGGAGAATTCAGTCCCTGCCGTCCTCACAATCAGGTGAGAGGGGCAGGTGAGAGGGTCAGGTGAGCGCGCGATATTTATTTAATACCAAGCTTTTTCTGCAGGCTGGATGAGGATGTCGTGTATTGGAAAACGTATCTTGCGTCGGGGTAAATGTAGCGGTGAGCCTGGCGCGCCATGAGAGCCGCCTCATGAAAGCCACACAGAATGAGCTTCAGTTTGCCCGGATAGCTGTTGATGTCGCCAATTGCGAAAATGCCTGTGGTGCTGCTCTCGAATTTCTCCGTATCGACTGGGATCAGATTTTCTTCAAGGTTCAGCCCCCAGTCCGCTACCGGCCCGAGTTTCATCGTCAGTCCGAAAAACGGTAGCATGGTGTCGCACTCCAGACGAGACATCTCACCATCCTTGGCGCGAATGCCCGCCGCCTCGAGCTGGCCGTTTTGCCCATGCAATTCCATGACCTGACCGATCAGGAAATCCATCTCGCCACTCTCCACCAGTGCGCGCATCTTGTTGACTGAATCCGGCGCGGCGCGGAATTCCTCACGCCGATGCACCAGCGTGATGCGTTTCGCTACGGGATGCAGATTGAGCGCCCAGTCGAGTGCGCTATCGCCACCGCCGGCAATAAGGATATTCTTGCCGCGAAAATCCTCAATCTGGCGCACGGAATAAAACACCGATGTGCCATCAAAATCCTCAATGCCCTTAAGTGGCGGGCGCTTGGGTGTGAACGAACCTCCACCGGCCGCGATGATCACTATTTTGGTTTCAAACTGCGTCCCGATATCGGTTTTCAGAAGAAAGCCATCTCCTTCGGGCTTGAGTTCATCAACACGCTGCTGGAGGTGAAACTCGGGTTTGAACGGCTTTATCTGCTCCATCAGCCCATCGGTCAGGTCCTGGCCGGAGACGACCGGTAAGCCTGGGATATCATAGATGGGTTTTTCAGGATAAAGCTCCGCGCACTGGCCGCCCGGCTTGTCGAGGATGTCGATCACGTGAGCGCTGATATCCAGCAGGCCAAGCTCAAACACGGCGAAGAGGCCGACAGGACCCGCACCGATAATCACGGCATCGGTTTTGATTACATCACCAGACATTATTAATCCTGAACCCAGGTCTAGAGCGCGTTTGATGATTTGTTGAATCATCAAACGCGCTCTAGTCTATTTGTTTTGACGCGCTTTGCGGGCGGAAAACCGCACACACTTTTCCTGAAAGCGCTCTAGAACTGTTTCTCGGGCACCTGTACCACAAGACCATCGAGTTCGTCCGTAACTTTGATCTGGCAGCTTAACCGGCTGGACTCGCGAACATCGAAGGCAAAGTCCAGCATGTCCTCTTCCATTTCTTCGGGCTGTCCGGTGGCCTCGCGCCACTTCTCATCGACATAAACATGGCAGGTCGCACATGAACATGAACCGCCACATTCCGCTTCGATTCCCGGTACGGAGTTTTTCACAGCCGCTTCCATGACGGTCATGCCGGCTTCGGCATCGACCTCATGTTCGATACCGTCGTGCTCAATATAGGTGATCTTGGGCATGGTCTGATAGCGCTTGAGTGAACGTTATTACGGGGCGGGTGAATGCAGACCTGGATGATATTGCCCGCAAGCATACACCGTAAGCCTTGTCCAACTTTACCAGCGGAACGTGCACCCTATAGGGCAAATACCCGGCTTTTGCCAGTGGTAAAGGCTGGGCCTGCCTTGCCCCGCCATCACAATAACCCTGTATTTTAACAACCCCTAGGGTCAGGACTCAGTTTCATCCAGCAGGGACTCAATATACCCCTTCGCTTCGCTGGTCAGGGTTTCCAGTTCCTTCAGCGCATCGCGGCATCCGTTTTCACGCGCCGCACCCTTGAGAGCCTCAGCCATTTCCGCGCTTTTGGCTATTGGCCAGGCGCCGATCCCCAGGGCCGATCCCTTTATGGTATGCGCCGCCTCAGCCCACGCCTTGTCATCCATCGCATCTTTCAGGCGTCGAAGATTAATTTCACACTGCGCATGAAACAACACAAGAACCTCGCGTTCGAGAGAACGATTGCCCAATGTGTAGCGCGCCAGATGAACCAGATCTACCGGACGATTGAACTCTGGACCCAGTGCATGTTGTTGAGGATCAATCGCCATACTTTCTGCTGGCATGACCATGATAGTTACATCCCCTTCTGACCTTTTTTGCCGGGGCGGTTCAACACTCCATATTCGAGGATGGATCATGTTGAAATGTCCACTGAAAGCGTGACATTCCGCCTGTATCCACCAGAGACTAGGCGAAGGAGCATAAGAAGCGGTTAAATCCGCCCGGAAAAAGCTCTGCCTCACGAGAATTCCAGTGGCGCTCCATCCCTATATTATTAGGGTGAGAAGCGGTATTTTTCTCATGTATTCAAAACTTTAATGGCGGTAAGCTCACAAGGTCACTGGCAAGGATATATGAAAAACACCCTTTCTTTGGCCGCAAATCCATAATAGTTATTATGAATGAGTTCTTAATAAGCGTTCGCCTGGTTCATTTTGGGAGGATCGGAGCGCTTTTTATTTGGTTTAAGCGTAGTGAGTGACATCTGCGCAGGATGTGGGACAAATGGTCTGTCAGAAGCACAATTGCTGACGTTCAGGCCGGGGGTGATATGAGTATGGCGCAGGAACAATCAAAAACTAATATCGGCAGCAAGGAACTGGACGCGAAACGAGACGACGACAGTTCTGATTCTCTCTCCCGAAAAGACTCCGAGAATGCGGCAAGGCGCACGGAAAAACTTACAGAAAAACTCTCAAAATCCCTGCCATCCGCCAAAGACTCAAACCGTTCAACCGGCAAAACCCCGGCGTCCAAACAAGAAAGTACAAAAAGCCGGCGCCCGGCCGAGCCTGCCCGCGACAGAATCGCGGCCAATGACGATCTCCCCTCCATTGGCGGGCTGATCTATGCATTGCAGCAGCGCCCCTCACGCACCCCTTTCTATATGGCGTTTGGAGCCTCAATCGCATGGATATTCCTTTGTCTGGGTTCCGCTCTGTTCATTTTCAATGAACGCCTTACCGGCTTGCCGAACGGCTCGGACATGTTGCGTGATCCCACTATCCTGACATTGGGAGCAACGCTTTTCATTCCAATTGCACTTTTCTGGTTCCTGGCGCTGTTGATCTGGCGGGCACAGGAATTGCGCCTCATGGCATCCGCCATGACCGAAGTTGCGGTCCGTCTGGCCGAACCTGACAAGATGGCGGCCCAGTCGGTTGCATCACTGGGTCAGACCATACGAAGACAAGTCGCCGCCATGAATGACGCCATTTCCAGGGCACTGGGGCGGGCCGGCGAACTGGAAGCTCTGGTTCATAACGAAGTGGCTGCACTGGAGCGATCCTATGGCGAGAACGAGCACAGGATTCGCGGACTGATCGGTGAACTTGCAAGCGAGCGCGAAGCACTGTCCAATAACTCCGAACGCGTCAGCGAGACGTTGCGCGGAATTGGCTTGCAAGTGTCAAAAGACATTGCTGATGCGGGCGATCAAGCCACCAAATCTCTCTCCAGCGTATCATCATCCATCGCGGACACTTTAACCACCAAGAGCAACAAGATTACCGAAGCACTGAGCGCGGCAGGTACGGCAGTCGACAGCAAACTTGCGGAGCGGGGGGCGAAAATTACCCAGCAACTCATCGCCCAGGGCGATGATGTTAGCAATAAGCTGGGCACGGCCGGAAACAAGGTTTCCACCGCACTGAAAGAAGCGACCAACAAAGTCTCCGACGTGATGGACTTGAAGTCCAATCAGTTGGTGGTCTCCCTGAATTCCATCGGCAGTCAGCTTGTAAAGGATATTCCGGGTCTGCTCGACCGGCTGGATGGTGAACAGCAACGCTTGAGTAAAATTATTTCTGGCGCAAACCAGAATTTCAGCGCATTGGAAAATGCCATTGCGCAACGCACGACCCAACTAGATAGCACCCTGAAGACCCGCACGGAAGAACTCAAGTCGACGCTTGCGGAGCGCATCAAGTCACTGGATACGAATATGGCGCAGCACGCCAAGGCAATTGAAACAAGTCTGGGCGAGAAGTCGAGTTCGCTTCAGATCGTGCTTTCCAGGACCACTCAAATTCTGAACTCTACCCTGACGGAAAAAACCAGGGCTATAGAGGGTACGCTGTCCAAAAACACTCAGATTCTGGATACCGCCCTGACGGAAAAAACCAAGGCGATGGAGAGCACACTCTCCAGGACCACTCATGTTCTGGATGCCGCCTTGACGGAAAAAACCAAGGCGATAGAGAGCACGCTCTCCAAAACCACTCAGGTTCTGGATACGGCCCTGACGGAAAAAACCAAGGCGATGGAGAGCACGCTCTCCAAAACCACTCAGGTTCTGGATGCCGCCCTGACGGAAAAAACCAGAGCGATCGAGAATACGCTCGCCAGGACCACTCATGTTCTGGATACCGCCCTGACGGAAAAAGCCGAAGCGATCGAGAGTACGCTCGCCAGGACCACTCATTTTCTGGATACCGCCCTGACGGAAAAAACCAAGGCGATGGAGAGCACACTCTCCAGGACCACTCATGTTCTGGATGC
>CAYOEI010000034.1:0-2856 GCA_964402825.1 uncultured Hyphomicrobiaceae bacterium | reverse complement strand
GAACTCAAGCGCCTTTCGGAAATCAGCAATGGCCTGGTCTTTGTCGCCCTTTTTCTCGTATGCGTAGCCGCGGTTGGTGTAGGTGATGGCATAGTTTGGATTGCGCTTGATGGTTTCATCGAAGTCGGCGATGGCGCGGTCCACCTCGCCCTTACTGTAATAGGCGGCGCCGCGGTTGGTGTAGGCGATGGCATAGTTCGGATCGAGTGCGATGGCCTTGGTGTAGTCGGCGATGGCGCGGTCAACTTCGCCCTTCTTCTCGTAGGTAAGCCCGCGGTGGGCGTAGGCCATGGCATAGTTCGGATCGAGGGCGGTCATGGCGCACCCAACGGGTGACAAAAAGTGTCACCATCGCCCCGCCCAGTTCATATGTCGTGGAAGCTCATTGCCGCATTCGTGCCGATGATATCAGTTGCTGACTCTTATATCTGAATCGGCGTGGACATAGTCCAATTCAGTGCTTCATCTGGGGAATGCGGGCTGATGACAAATCTCGACCTGTTTGGTAGGGTTCAACATTGTTGTGCTGCCTGTTGCGCCTCACATGACTGTGGGCCAACCAAAGTGCCCGGAGTCACCGCTGAGGTGCGACCGCTCGGACGAGCGATTTGGGAGGCGCGAGCATGGCTATCGAAAAACCCGCCGCCAACGCTGACGCGAACATCGATCGACCGATTGTGATTCGCACGATTGGCGCTGCGGACCTGAGAGACGCTTTGGCCAAGGGCTTCGACGACTTCAAAGCGATGCCGACCTTCGCTTTGTTTCTCGTCGTTATATATCCCGTAATCGGTCTCATTTTATTCAGAGTTGTTTTCGAATCCGATTTGTTACCGTTAGCCTTCCCCCTCATCGCCGGATTCCCCCTGATCGGCCCCATTGCCGCAGTCGGCCTGTACCAACTGAGCCGACTTCGCGAGCAGGGTCTGGGTATCAGTTGGGAGGCCATGCAATTGCACCGACATCCGTCTTTCGGCGCCATCGTGACGCTTGGTATCGTGCTAACGGCGATCTTCTTCACCTGGTTGGTCACAGCGCAGGCCATCTACCATCTCATCTTCGGCAGCGCGGTGCCGGCATCGATTGCGGACTTCGCCCGTCAGGTGTTCACGACTCCCGCCGGCTGGACACTCATATTCGTGGGCTGCGGCATCGGCTTTGTGTTCGCCGCCGTGGTGTTGACCATCAGCGTGGTGTCCTTTCCGATGCTTCTAGACCAGAACGTCGACGCCGCGACGGCGGTTCGGACGTCTGTAAGGGCGGTATTCGCAAACCCCATGACGATGGCAATGTGGGGCCTTGTTGTCGTCGGCGGTCTGGCGATCGGCTCCCTGCCGTTGCTCGTCGGCCTCGCCATCGTTCTGCCGGTGCTCGGTCATTCGACCTGGCATCTGTACCGTAAGGTCGTGGAGTGCTGATCGGTGTCTGATCGTCCAGCGGCAATCGATTCATTGGGGCAAGTCATGCGTTGGCAAATAACGTGCCGCTCTACCATTGCCCATTTGGGTCACGGCCTTCGTCGTGCCTTCTCGTGCTAAAAATGTTAAACAGAGCATCTTTGTGGGAGGCGGTCCTGAATTCGGGATGAACAACCATGGTGACACCAAACCCAGACAGCAACAGGGACGTGAGTCGGGCTCGACCAGGGGTGGAATTGCGATGGCCTGCCTCGGCAATATGGTGGCCAGGCGAACCGGCGGTTCGCACGATCGGATTGGCGGACTTAAAGGATGCGGTTGCCAAGGGCATTGAAGATTTCAAGGCGGTTCCAAGCCACGTGTTTTTCCTTTGCGTCATCTATCCAATTATCGGCCTCATTTTGTTTAGGCTTCTTCTTGGATACGAGATGTTGCCGCTCGTCTTTCCGGTGATGGCCGGGTTCGCCCTGATCGGCCCTCTGGCCGCCCTCGGCGTATTCGAGTTGAGCCGGCGTCGCGAGAAAGGTCTCGACACTTCGCCATGGCACGCTCTGGACGTTCTGCAATCTCCGTCATCCGGCGCTATCGTAAGGCTTGGAATATCCCTCTTGGCGATATTCTTCGCTTGGCTGGGTGTGGCGCAGGTCATGTACGCGCAAATTATGCCGGGGCCGGTGCCAGCTTCGCTTGAAGAGTTTATCCGCCAGATCCTCACCGCCCCGGCCGGGCGGCAGCTGATCATTGTGGGAAATAGCGTCGGCTTCTTGTTCGCCGTCGTGGTGCTGGTGATTAGCGTCTTTTCCTTCCCGATGTTGGTCGACCGGAACGTGGGTGCGGCAACGGCGGTTCGAACGTCAGTAAGAGGCGCTGCCGCGAGCCCGATGACGATGGCGACGTGGGGCCTCTTTGTTGCAGTTGCCCTTGCGGTCGGCACCTTGCCGTTTTTCCTTGGCCTGGCCGTCGTTTTGCCTGTTCTCGGCCATTCGACTTGGCATCTGTATCGCAAGGTCGTGAGCGCTGACGAGGTAATTTGACTTGGCTCGTCCTCAGTTCGACCAACGCTAGCGTCAAAGCGTCCCGTCAAAATCTTTGTGAGCCGGACCAAGTTGCCGCGTTTCAGCAAACTCCCAATGTCCGCTTTTGGCACTTAGCGGACATTCCTAACGCTCGCCCGCATGTCCGCTTTTGACCCAAAGCGGACATTGGGCAGAGCCGGCTTAGATTGCCCCTGCCATGAGCGCTGCAAGCGCGGACGCGGTTAGCATTGCTCGTGTCATTGCCATTGCGGCCGACGCCTTCGTCTACGGCGACTATGCCTCGTTCCTCATTCCCGCTGGCGCGTCCGGCGCCGCTGTTCATGCGGTGCTCGCGATCATTGTCCTTTCCGCGCTGCAGCTGAAGGGCACGGAGCTGATCAGCCGCGCCCAGCTCGCCCTGA
>CAYOEI010000033.1:0-3227 GCA_964402825.1 uncultured Hyphomicrobiaceae bacterium | reverse complement strand
GGTTTCACACGCGTTGTCATGCGCAATGCGCCGCCTGGAGAACTTGGCGGGGGTCTTGGAAAGGGAAGTATCGAGCGGGGTTATGTGCTGATGCACTCGCACACGCCGGTGAACGACAAGCGGCATATCTGGCGCTGGTATCTGAGCGCGCCGGTCGACCATATGTCTGCAGGCGACCCCAAAATGTCGACTGCCAAACGCGCCGCCGCCATGTTCCCCGAAGTCGTTGCCGAGGATCTGTTCGCGCTGGACCAGCAGCAAGCCATGTTTGACTATCCAGATGAAGGCTATCAGGAAGTCTTCCTCAAACCCGACAAGGGTCTGCGGCGCGCCCGGCAAATCGTCCAGGACATGTTGCGCGATGAACAGGGTTCATCACAGCAGGCTCACGCCGCCGAGTAGGCGTAGGCGGCCTTTCGGGGCGCCTCCGGCGTGAAGAAGGCAACAACCAATCAAACAAACAGTCGCTCCCTCGACACTAAGGGGCCACTCTCAGGTGTTCGCGTTCTCGAATTCGGGCAGATCGCGGCGGGACCGTTTACCGGCTCTCTGCTCGCTGATCTTGGCGCTGACGTGGTAAAGGTCGAGCGCCCGGACGGGGGCGATGGCATGCGCAACTGGCCACCTCTCACGGCCGGTGAAGGTGGATCCGTATTTAGCGAAAATTTTGCATCTCTCAACCGCAACAAACGCAGCATCGCCATCGACCTCAAGGACAGGAATAGCACCGAACGCCTGCTCAAGCTGTGTGCCGCGGCCGATGTCATAGTCGAGAATTTCCGGCCCGGTGTGCTCGCCCGGCTGGGACTCGGCTACAAGGATGTGTCGGCAGTAAACCCGCGCATCGTATATTGCTCTATCTCCGGATACGGCCAGCACGGCCCTTACGCTGAAAAAGGCGCTTTTGACGTCACCGTGCAAGGCATGAGCGGTCTGATGAGCGTCACCGGTGAAGACGGCGCGCCGCCGGTCAAATGCGGTGTTCCCGTGGGTGATTTCTGTGCCGCTCTATACGCGTCCTACTCGATCACAGCGGCGCTGATGAAGGCGCGCGAGACCGGCAGCGGCACTTACATCGACTGCTCGATGCTGGGCTCGCTGATTGGCGTGGCAGCACTGCAGACGAGCGAATTTTTCGGCACCGGCCGAGCACCGGGGCGACTGGGGTCTGCTCACCCGCGCAACGCGCCTTACCAAGCCTACAAAGCCAGCGACGACTATTTTATTATCGCAGCCGGAAACGACAAGCTCTGGAACGAGGTGGCGCAGCTTGTCGGATTATCCGAACTTGCCGACGATCCGAGGTTTGCAACGCAAACAGACAGGGCGCGAAACCAAACCGACCTTCTGGCGTTGCTCAAGCCGCGGTTCGCGGCTCGCACAGCGGCGGAATGGCTCGAGGAATTTGACCGTCGCGGTGTGCCCTGCGCCCCGATCAACAGCTATGCCGACATTCTTTCCGACCCGCAAGTGGAGGTGATGGAGTTGGTGCGGCCGCTAACACTGCCGAACGGCGTGAATACCCGGACCACGGCTTTCCCCGTGAACATGACCGACTACGACTTCGAGATCCGCCGTGCGCCGCCAGAACTGGGTGAGCACACGAGTGAGGTTTTCGACGAGTGGTTGTCCACGCCCACGGTGAAGGACCCCCGGCAGGCGAGCCGGCTCAAGGTTTAGGTTCAGCCGTGCCGTGGCTTCGGTATTGTAAATACCGGGTTCGCAAATGCACAGTTCCTGATATTTTTACAACGTTTTGCGCCTCGGCTCGTTGATCTGTATCAAGCCGCTCCGAGGCGGAGAATCCCTTTGCTGCGGTTTCTGCTGTTGGCTATTTGCGGAACTCATGCGCCAACGCGCTGAATGTCCGCTTTTGACCCAAAGCGGACATTAGAAAAGCAGTAATTGTGGTCTAGAGACATGCATAGTCGAAGTGCAAACAACGCTGGTAGCGTGCCCCCGCAACCAGCGTTACGTGCGCCCCCGTTTCCTTGGAGCGGGGGTTTTTGTTTGTCAGGCTGATGAGGGCTGCAAGCTGGCCAAATAGCTCAATTTTCAGGGTGGCGTTGTCACATTAACGGCCAGTGCGCGAGCTTTTAGCCGTCGGATGCCGCCGTTCAAGCCGCAGCGGTCGCGTCCCGCCATTGCTCTGTCGCCTCGACGCGGAACTGTCGGAGTGAACGGCGGGAGGTCAGATGGCGTTGCGTGTAGAAGGTGTTGTAGATGGCGGCATGGGTTGAGAGGAAACGTTGCGCTGATCCGGGCGAATTGAAGCGCGCATCCGACGGCTAAAAGCTCGCGCACTGGCCGTTAATGTGACAACGCCTCGGAAAACGCGGTGAAGACGCAGATCTAGATTGCCGTCTCGATCTACGTCCTCGTCGATCACCCGTTAGGCACCAGATGCCGGAGGTAAATTGTCCTCAACCGCCCCGTGAGCAAGCATGTCGGCGACAACGCCGTCTTCCATGGCAATTTGCAGAGAGTCGTTGAAACGGTTGAAGAAACCGCACAACGCCGTCCGTAGCGTCAACTCTACAATCTGCTCTTCGCTAAAATGCTGCTTCAGATCATCGAAAATCTTGTCGCGGATATACTGGAAATTATTTGTGACCTGGACTGCGTAGTCACGAACCAGCATGTCGACTTCGTCAAAACCGGGCACCTCGGTCTCAAGAATTTTTTCGACCGCTTGAGGCTCCAGGCCCTGCTCGATAAGCCGCGGCGTGTGATGAGCGACGCAGTATCGGCATTCATTGATCTTCGAGACAACGACAAGTGCGATCTCAAGATATCTTTTTGGCAAGACCTGCTCGTCGGAGAGTTCAAGCAACAGACCCATGATATGTTTCAATGCGGGCGGTCGATGGGCAAAAACTTTGACCTGATTGAGGAACGGCCCGTATTCAGTGGCAAACTGTTTATAGACCGGGCGCACGTCTTCCGGTACTTCGTCAATTTCAATATCTCGCACACGTGCCATGTGTATGGCTCCTTCACTTGTGTGTTGCACTTGGCTTCATAATCAAGACACCCGGCTTTGATAGTCAATCCCGACAACCCCGGTGCGCTCTTTGAGCGAGCACCCCTGAGAAATCTTGAACGCAAAGGGATTCTCCGCCTCGGAGCGGCTTGATACAGATCAACGAGCCGAGGCGCAAAACGTTGTAAAAATATCAGGAACTGTGCATTTGCGAACCCGGTATTATCAATGCCGAAGCCACGGC
>CAYOEI010000032.1:0-3153 GCA_964402825.1 uncultured Hyphomicrobiaceae bacterium | reverse complement strand
TCCCCAGCCGCGCGATGCGCGGTAGCCGATGCAATGCGGCTAAGCGTTTCAGCATCACTCAGGCTAACCGAGGCGCAGCCGAGGCAAGGCCGAATGGCCGCCGCGCGAAAGCGCGCGCCCGCGCAGGCCCCGCCGAAGGCGGGAACAGCCGTGAGCGAAAACATACCCGAGGCTCAGCCGAGGCAAGGCCGAACGGCCGCCGCGCGAAAGCGCGCGCCCGCGCAGGCCCCGCGCAGCGGGAACAGCCGTGAGCGATATAATGCGGCGAAAGCGCACACCTGCCCCGAAATCACAAAAAATTCACATCAGAATCAAGATTTTGCCGCAATGCAGCGTAAATTGATGCATCGCACAATACGCCGGACGAATCACGGTATGTAACGTGCGACAGAGCGGGCAGCGCGATGCGCCCGTTTCGCCCGCCGCCTCCCTGGCTGGGCGACCTCCCATAAACAGATATGAATTGGAGACCCCGCATGAATCTCGTGCGTAATACATTGATGACTCTTGCTCTGGCCACCCCCCTCGCGGCAACTTCCGCCCTGGCAGGCACGCAAACTGGCATTGCGTCCTGGTATCAGATGGGCACGCGCACCGCCAATGGCGAAGCCTACAAGCCGGACGGCATGACCGCGGCGCATCGCACCTTGCCCTTTGGCACCATTGTCGAGGTAAAAAATCTGCGTAACGGGAAGTCCGTGCGCCTGCGCATCAACGACCGCGGCCCCTTTGTCGGCGGGCGCATTATCGACGTCAGCCGCGGCGGCGCGCGCAAGCTCGGCCTGATGGGCAGCGGCACGGCTCGCGTGCGCGTAACCTCGCTGGGCCGGGGCGGATTGGCCCCTCGGCGTGCGAAAGGATCTTCCGGATTTGGCTGCGTCTTCAAGCCGTGCTTCTAAGGTAAAGAATGTGGGTGCGAAAAGGTATTTCGCACCCGCAAACTACTAATTTCAGTGAAAACAACCAGGGCGCGCAAACAGCCGCTTGCAAACGAATAAAGCGGCATTATGTCTGGTAAGGCACATGACTGGGGAAAATGAACATCAGCAGTAAGGATATGCGACAGATTTTCTGTTCATCCTGCGTTCAAGTTTCACAAGATAACATGTGCAGGATGACAAAATGATTAGGCTTTTCCAGGCATAAAGCAAAGCTGCCCGGAACCGCTAAAGGAGACAGCACCCATGTCCACCACCATGCTCAAAGGAATTGCCGTTGCGGCCGCACTTTCAGTCGGCGCCTTGACGCTCGCAACCCCGGCTGAAGCGGGCAGAAGCTCGCGCAATCTTGCGATCGGCGCCGCGATTGGGCTCGGAGCCGCCGCGATTATTGCCGGCTCACATCGCCGGAATCAGTATTACAACTATGGCTATGGACCCGGGCCTTACTATTACGCCCCCCCGCCTGTGTCCTATGCACCGCCGCCGCCCGTATACCGCCGCTACGCGCCCGCGCCATGGTCACCAGCCTGGTACAATTATTGCTCGCAGAAATATCGCTCATTCGATCCGCGCAGCGGCACTTTTCAGCCCTATAACGGGCCGCGCCAGCTCTGCAGATAATATTTTGAGATTTTCTCCTCCCAAGGAGAAAAAAACGGCAGGCGGATCACTGAATAAAGGGGTTTGTCTGCCGTTCCTCGCCAATGGTGCTTGGCTCTCCGTGGCCGCAGATGAAAGCCATGTCGTCGCCAAGCGGCAGCAGCTTGGTCTTGATCGCGTCAATCAGCGCATCATGGTCGCCATAGGGAAAATCGGTGCGCCCGATCGATCCCTTGAACAGCACATCGCCCACCTGCGCGATACGTAACTCTTCGTTGATGAACACAACATGGCCCGGTGCATGACCAGGACAATGCTTCACATCGAATGTGAAGGGGCCAAAGGTGATGTTATCCCCTTCGTTGAGCCAGCGGTCCGTGGTCACATTGCGTGATCCGGTTATGCCATATTCGGCTCCCGTCTGCGCCAGCGAATCCAGCAGAAACTTGTCCGCTTCATGGGGACCTTCGATCAGAACGCCGAGCTTTTCCTTCAATTCCGCCGCCCCGCCGGCATGGTCGATATGACCGTGGGTGAGCAGGATTTTCTCAACATTAAAGCCAATCTCGCCGATAACCTCGAGGATACGCGGCACGTCGCCGCCGGGATCGAACACCGTGCCAACCATGGTTTCTTCGTCATACATGAGGGTGCAATTTTGCTGCAGCGGCGTGACCGGCAGTATCGAGACTTTCAGGCTGGGCATTGGTCAATATCTTTCATGTGTTCCAGGAGGCCACAGACCTCGCATCTGATTTATAGGATTCCCGCTGGATACGCTGGAGTTGTTATTCTCTACGCATAATCAGATATTTAATCAGAAATGGCTACGTTGCAATACGCTTCCATTCGCTCTCTCGTGCTTACCCCATGCTTACCCGAAAGGACCATCAGGCATTCGTGTGCTGTGCGGCCGGAGGCCAATTGCAATGAAATATCTAAGATAGGGGCGGATTTGGACTTCGGGCGAAGCCGAGCGGTGTCCGCTGCCGTCCGCATGCCGTTCGTTCATCTCAGGCAGGAGTGACGCCGGATGAAGCCAGCTCACGCGCTCGTCAGATAACGGGTTGCCGCCTCGGCGAGATCCTCCGGCTCAGATGGCAGGACTATGCATAAAGCATTTTGATGTGAGCTTTCGGAGGTAGAGCGGACGTCAATCAGGGATGCCCGAATATCTGCTCCTGACCCATCTCGGTCATCAACTACCCGCCCCAAAGCGAGACTCTCCACCTCCGTCCGGCCAATGCTTGTGGCGACTTGCCTGAGCAGGTCAAACCACAACGTCAATTTTGGCGACCACTCTTCCCTTCGGTCGTGAGAGATATTTTTTCTCCTGCCGTCTTTCGAGGCGGCCTATTTGTTATTGTATTCGGTTCTTATTTATAGTTGGCCCGGTTTTGGGTTTGTCAGCGGTTCCAGGAATTTTGAGAATAAGGAACTCTTTTGGGGCCAGTGGGGCCATTTTGTATTGTTTCATAGGGACCGTATTTATTGTCCCTGTTTTAGAGGGCCAGGTTTTCTTGGGCTTGGTTTTAGTTGGGGCGTGAGTGACAGGGGCCTTTTGGTATTTCCCCATTATAGGAGGAAACCGCGGCTTGTCTTTTGTTGGAGC
>CAYOEI010000031.1:0-2613 GCA_964402825.1 uncultured Hyphomicrobiaceae bacterium | reverse complement strand
TTGCCGGTTGCAGCATGCTGACCGGACACGCCTCCTTGACTACAAATACCGTCCGATTGTTTTGCCGGCGTAAGGAGACGGTTAGGATTGGCTAAGGGTACGCCTTGAATCGCAAGAGCCAGCGTCACGATTGGATCGCGTTGGTTCACGTTAGGATGAGCAGGAAACCGCTGGCCAGTTGCGACGAGTTTAGGTCACCAACTCATAAACGGGATTCACGAATCGGGTGTTTTGTGATTCAAGCTCCTTGAAAGGAGTTTATCATGGCACGCTTTGATCTGACGGATTTTGAATGGTCAGTAATCCAGCCCTTGCTTCCGAACAAACCGCGCGGGGTGAAGCGCGTCGATGACCGGAGGGTTTTGAACGGTATTTTCTGGCGACTGCGTACGGGGGGCACCCTGGGCGGATATTCCCGAGCGTTACGGTCCGCCGACGACCTGCTACAACCGGTTTGTGCGGTGGCGCAAGGCCGGGGTTTGGGATCGGATATTGCATTCAGTATCAGAGGCCTACGATGGCAATGTCCAGATGATCGACTCCTCTTCCATTCGCGTTCACCAGCATGCGGCGAACGGCAAAAAAGGGGACGATCCGGTTGCATGGGCCGCTCGCGGGGCGGCCTGACCACCAAGATACATGCGCTGGTGGATGCCTGCGGCCTGCCTATCGATCTCACACTGTCCGAGGGGCAGGCTTATGACGGTCACAGCGCTCATGGACTGCTCCGCCATCTGGAAGACGGCACCATGCTCCTTGCTGATCGTGCCTACGATGCCGACGCTATTCGCAGTGCCGCTACACAACGCGGGGGCCTGGGCCAATATTCCGCCGATGCCGCAACGCCGCCACAAGCCTGTCTTCAGCAAATATCTCTATAGAGCAAGGAACCTGGTCGAGAGATTTTTCAACAAACTCAAACACTTCCGGGCTGTCGCGACCCGATACGACAAACACCCCGAAAACTATCTCGCATCCGTTAAACTCGCTGCCATTCGTATCTGGATGCGGTTTAATGAGTCGGTGACCTAAGCACAGTTTCGGTAGGGTCAGATGAAACACACATACAGCCTATTCATTATTCTCACCCTTCTGGCGGGCGGAATAGCCGCGACTTATACAATGGTCGATGAAGTCCATCCAAAAAACGTGACCTGCACCGATAAACGCATGGTGGCTTTTGGCTGGACGCATAAGTATGTCGCGATAGCGGAATTGGCGGCTATAGCAAAATGGCAGCTAACCGTGGGAGCCAAACGCCCCGGGTTTGATCAATGGCACCAGGCCTATAAGCGCGTCTTGAGCTGCCAGAAGTTCGACGACAGCAAACATTATCAGTGCAAGGTTTCAGCACGGCCGTGCCGATATGGCGAGACATGATATGCCGGCAAGGGCCCCGGACCTTGGGCGGTATCGAACACTTCCGAGCCACCCGCTCCCCCTTACCGTTTCATTCGAAACCGCTAAAGCCTGTGGGGAAAGCACCAACTTTCACCTGACCTCGATGCCGCGCACGCCTATAGTGCGCCTCAATGAGCGCCGCTGAAAAAGATGCGAAACCAGCAAACCCGCGCCCGGTCGCTAAGGGCGATCATGTTTTCCTGATAGACGGGTCGGGCTACATCTTCCGCGCCTATCATGCCCTTCCTCCCCTGACACGGCCCTCCGACGGGTTGCCCGTCGGCGCGGTGCACGGCTTTTGTCAAATGCTGTGGAAGCTGCTGCGCGATGCGAGCGACGACTATGAGCCAACGCATCTGGCGGTCATCTTCGACTATTCGGGCAAATCGTTCCGCAACGACATTTACCCCGAATATAAAGCCCACCGGCCACCGGCGCCTGAAGACCTGATCCCTCAATTCTCCATCATCCGCGACGCGACGCGCGCCTTCAATGTCGCCTGCATCGAGATGGAAGGTTTCGAGGCCGACGATCTGATCGCTACTTACGCCCGCCAGGCGGTCGAGGCGGGGGGCGATGTCACCATCGTCTCGTCCGACAAGGATATGATGCAGCTCGTCGGGCCCGGCGTCGTCATGGTCGACACCATGAAGAACAAACGCATCGGACCCGATCAGGTTGTCGAGCGCTTCGGCCTTGGCCCCGACAAGGTGATCGAGATACAGGCGCTTGCCGGCGACTCGAGCGACAATGTGCCTGGCGTTCCGGGTATCGGCGTGAAAACGGCCGCCCAGCTCATCAGTGAATATGGCGATCTGGAAACGCTGCTGGCGTGCGCCGGTGAAATCAAGCAGCCCAAGCGGCGCGAAAACCTCATCGAGTTCGCCGATCAGGCGCGCATTTCCAAGGAGCTGGTGACGCTGAGGCGAGATGTGCCCGTCGATGTGCCGCTGGATGCGACGGTGGTGCGCGATCCCGTGGCGCAAGACATTCTCGGCTTCATGGCCGAAATGGAGTTTTCCACGCTGACCAAGCGCGTGGCCGCGGCGCTCGGGGCCGAACCCCCGCCGCCACCGAACAAATCGGTTGGCTCCAGCATTGCCGCAAAGGACAGGGGCGGGCGCGCCTCGTCAGGGCGTGAAAGCGGGACTCCGGGCAAGCTGGCGGCGCTTCGCGCAAACGAAATCGCCGCTCTGCCCGTTGCGCGTTCCG
>CAYOEI010000030.1:0-3683 GCA_964402825.1 uncultured Hyphomicrobiaceae bacterium | reverse complement strand
AGAAAGCCGCCGCCCAAGCATCAAGAAGAAGATGAATGGGAGACTTCGAGCTGAAGTCTGAATAGCAAGCGCCACGAGCTAATTTGGCGTGAGATAGTCGGTATTTGGCGTCAACTCGTAAGACTCTCATTACAGCGATCTCTATCTTCTGGGGACCCCTCAGGAGGTTCCCTTGAAGAGGAGGGCATTGTCAGAGGAAAATTCTTAATACTTAATGTGGTTATGGAATCCCTTGGATAAATTTAGAAAATCTAGGGAAACCAATCGCGGCAAAATTCGAAGTCGGCGTGCGGGCAAAGTGTTCGACTTTCTCTGACAATGCCGATTAATCAAGTACGCTATAACCCGTTTAAATTCAGTCCCCTGTCTGTCATAAAAACTCTGTCGGCAGACAAGAGTAATTAGTTGAGTTCGGTAAAATGAGCGGAATAGCCGGTGAAGTCCCTTTAAGCACAAACGCATGTGCAGATCGTGGTCGAGCCGCGCACATGCTGGAAGCAATCCTTCATAAAGTTCCCGTTGGCAGCGGCGGCTGGGAGGACCCGACGCATCGAGCGGCTTTGTGGAACTGCCGATTGGCTATCGTCGATGTGGGTCATAGTCACCAGCCCATGCGCAGCACACGGGGCGACATAACGATCGCCTTCAAGGGCGAGATTTACGGCTCTAAACAGCTTCGGCAGCGGCCATCTGCGTGGGGATATAAATTCTGTACTGCGGACCGGATGCTGTAAAATTTTCATGGCTTCTATTGGATTCGGACTTGAACGCCTTGGCCTCCCCGCCATCCGCCATCCTGTCATCGCGTTGACCATAGTGCTCGTGTTTTCCGTGGTCTGTGCGGTTGGCCTCACACGCATCAAGACGGAACAAACGCTGAGCGAGCTATTCCGCTCGGGGACGCCCGAATTCGCGAATTACACTCAGCTGACCGATCGCTTCCCAACCAGCGAGCACGATGTTCTCGTGTTGGTAGAGGGCCGGACGCTGATGCGGCCCGTCATTCTTGAGCAGATTCGCGATCTTCAGGCGCAGTTAGAATCCGCAGAGGTTGTGGATGGCGTGCTATCGATTTTTTCCGTGCGAGATGCAGGCGATATTCAAAGCCTTCCGGCGCCAATCTTGCCGCCAGAGTTGCCCCAGGGTGAAGCTTTTGATGCCCTCATGACGCGCGTCCTGGCACATCCGCTGATCGGCGGACAGCTTATGTCCAAGCCCGACGAAGACAGCCAGTTTACGCTTTTGATCGCTTCTCTCAGGCCAGAAACTTCTCGCACCAAAGGATTGTTTGAACCTCTCCGCGAGATCAAAGCGATCACCAAGAAGTTTATCGAGCCGGCCGGTCTCAGTGCTCAGTTTGCCGGTGTTCCTGTCATGCAGGTTGAAATTGACGAAGCCATGCTTCGCGACCGGATTATCTTCAACGGCTCGGGGTTCTTGGTCGGTATGGTGATCGCCCTAGCGTTCTTCCGCCGCATTAAATTTGTCCTCATCACCTCGATTTGTCCGGCGTTAGCGGTTCTCTGGGCCATCGGCTTGATCGGATGGTTCGATCTGAATCTTAACATCTTCATAAACGTGATCCCGCCACTCGTGATGGTCATCACCTTCACCGACTCCATGCATATGGTGTTCTCCATTCGGCGGCGGCTCAAGGATGGGGTTGATCGGTTAACGGCGGTACGGCACGCCATACTGACAGTGGGGCCTGCCTGCGTGCTAACTTCGCTCACCACGTCTATCGCCTTCCTGTCTCTGACACTCGTAGACTCCGCCCTCATCCGCACCTTCGGAATCGCGGCAGCACTAGCTACGCTTCTGGCTTTCTTGACAGTTATCGTGGTTCTTCCACCGTTGGTGGTTCTGATATTCCGGAATGAAGCCAAATTCATAACCGACGAGAGCCGCCATTATCACGCGATCGCTTGGCTGGAAAGGTTGTGCACGGGACTGGCCGAATGGGTTGGTGTGAGATACCGCTCGACTGCCAGCATTGGAATATTACTGATAATCACATTCGCGGCATTGCATCTGCAACTTGAACCCGGCTTCCGCCTCAGCGATGAAGTTCCGGATAGCAAACAGTCCGTTGCCGCCGCGAATCGCATTGACGAGAAGCTTGCCGGCGCGCACCCCATACACATCATGCTGCGTTGGCCGCAAGGAGAGGACGTTGTCTCAGCCCGTGTGACCGGCCTGATATCGGAGACTCACAAGTTGCTCAAAGAGCACGCCGAAATTGGAAATGTCTGGTCGTTGGAGACCTTGCGCGGCTGGCTTCCTGATACTGTTGAGAAAAGTGGCGCAACGTTGAGACGCTATCTCGACAATCTTCCTGCCCATCTGTTGGGCCGATTCGTCAATGAGGACGCGCGTACCGCCCTGCTGACGGGGCGTTTGCCTGACCTTGATACCAAGGACACCGTGCCGATTGTTCGCGAGCTAGAATCACGTCTGGACAGACTACGTGAAAAAAATCCTGCTTTCGAGTTCACCGTTTCGGGACTGACCGCGCTGTCCGCTTCGCAAAGCCCGAGCATCATCAGTCAGCTAAATCGTGGCTTGCTTGGGGCTATCGGTGTGGTGATTGTCTTGATTGGCGTGGCCTTCCGGTCGGCCAGCACCGCTGTGATAAGCATTTTGCCAAATCTCTTTCCGATCGTGACCGCAGGCGCGGCGATCTCTCTGACGGGTGGCGGACTTGAATATGCGAGCATAATCGCAATGACCGTGGCTTTCGGTATCGCCGTCGATGACACGATACACTTTCTCAACCGCTTACACATCGAGACAGACCACACCGTGTCGCTCAGTATGGCGGTCCATCAGACCATTTCGCGCATAGGCCCCGTTCTCATTCTGACGACGCTCATCCTTGTACTCGGGCTTGCGGTAACAATGTTGAGTGAGTTGCCGACCATGCGTCTGTTCGGCGCTCTCTTCATGACGACGCTGATGGCCGCGCTGATGGCCGATCTGGTTTTTTTGCCGCCGATCATACTGGCCGCTCGGAAGTTGCTAGTTGTGCGAAAACCGCCCTCACCACTGATGGGCGAAGCCCTGCGCGAGTCGATTGTCGGCAAAACGATCTATCTCCGGACGGAGGAGGGCGTCGAATTACCGATCGCCATTTTACCCAGCGGCTACGTGCGGTGTCGCGTTAGCTCTTGTACAGAGACCACACCGAACGGACCGGCCCAATCCGACAGGGGCGTTTGGTGGATCAAGGAAGATCGTCTTTATCAGCGCTGGGGGAGGTGGCTAAACGGGAAGACCCATTCCTATACTCTGAAAAGCCGCGGGAAAGTCCTCTTCTGGGACCGCGACGACGGGAGCAGCGGGACTGCCCGTTGCGGTGACTAACATCCAGATATTTCATGCTTGCTTTTAACCTTGCCCCTTCCCGATAGCGCTTGATGAGGGTTTGATGGCCCGTACCGAATGTCCACTTCTCTAATCGGGTGTCATTGTCAAGCTCCGTATTTCCGTAGTTTGTTGTCATCACCGCGTGGGTCACGCTTCTCTAGTTGAGAGGTGTGCAGGCTACCACAAGCATTAGTCGGATTGGGCTGGAGAGCCTCGCTTTGGGGCTGGTGGTTTATGTCCGAGTTGGGTCATAAGCAGACGTAATACACCACCTCAATTAGAGTCCGCTTTACCCCCGAAAGCGGACATTGGAGCAT
>CAYOEI010000029.1:0-3669 GCA_964402825.1 uncultured Hyphomicrobiaceae bacterium | reverse complement strand
GGCCTTGCGCGCGGACGACCAGAAGCTTTTCACGAATTTTTCATAGCGCGTATCGGCGCTTGCGGGGGATGTGAAAAACGCTGCGCCCGCAAGCACACATAGTGCTGCACCCGCCGCGAACAACTTGGTACCTTTAGCGCCTGCGCTCATTACACTCCCTCAATCGCGACTGCCGGTCCGCGCTTCTATCATCTCATGAAGCCGCCCGGCCAGCGCGTGATCCAGCGTGGCAACAGCGTCAACGATTGTGAAATGATTGCAGTCCGGAACTTCAAAATATTCGGTCTCGATGCCCTTTGCGCTCCAGACTTCGCTGAGACGGCGGGACTGGTGCTTGAACACATCGCTTTCGAGCGATCCGACAGCCGCAACGAATTTGAGCCCCTGGCGGGGAGCGGGCCAGTGAATGGGGCTTGTTTCGCGCGCCAGCTCTGGCGTGAGGCGTAAATCCTCATTGATGTCGGTCTCAAGCAGGGGTTTCAGATCATACAGCCCGCTCAGAGCGAATGCCTGGCTCACCAGATCGTCCGGGGCGCCATCGATTTGAGCCCAATCCGTCGCCAGCATGGCTCCTGCCAGATGTCCGCCAGCCGAATGACCCGCAACGACAGGAAAAGTGCCCGTCTTTTCCCACAGATGAACAAGAAATCTGCGAATCTGTTCCACGATTTCCATTAGGCTTACATGTGGAACCAGATCATATGTGGGAATTGCGACGCAAATGCCGTGTTCGTTCAGGTTTCTGGCAATGTGTGAAAATGTCTTGGCGCTACGAGAACGCCAGTAGCCGCCATGGATAAAAGCACAGAGCGGGGCGCCCTGGCTGGCATTTAAGGGGCCGCCATTTATGGCCGGGAAATAATCATAGCGCAATCGCTCCGTATTGCCGTATGGGATGTCCAGTTCCGCGTTCGCTTCGTCGCGGTACTGTGCGGCGGCGTCTTCCCAGCGCGCCGATATTTCGGCATGATTGAGGACGGTCTTGCGGGCGTTATATTCGATATTCAGATCTGGCTGGCTCATGGTCCGCACTGTATAGCGCTTTGTGCTGACCGCAATATTCGTATCTTAATTCGCAGGTTTAAAAGGGCCCGTTAAACAGACCGGTATAATAGCCGACGATGATGAGTGTTGCGACTACTGGCTTAATATATAAAGCATTTATTCTCGTTAAATCATGTTCCATCTTTTTTACTCCCGTTTTTGTCTTTCAACCCATTAGTCGCGGTGACGGGGCAAAAGGTTCAAAGGGAGTGAAAAAAGATTGGGCTGTGAGTGGAACCTGAAGGTTTTAGCTGCCAACCACCAGCGGGCTGGTCAGCCTGTGCAGGGCGGCAATGACGGAGTGGGCGGTTATCTTGCCGGTGCGCGGGTTTTCATCGCTCGGCACATTCTCGATTGTCATGGTGAAATCAGCCGCCTTGGACTTCACGGTGACGGACTGAGAATTATGCGTGGCTTGCGGGTCCGCCCAGATTTCAACTTCCGTTGCATCGGGCCCGGCGCCGGCAAGCGCCAGCGCGGCGGCGACATTGAGATTGGCGGGGAAGCCAATGGCAGCTTGGCGCGCGGTACCGGTAAACAGCAGCTTGGGTTCGGCGAGACCTTCAAGCGAGATGCCATTTTCGACAATATGCGGCGCATCCATCAGGCCGCCGGGTGGTTTGCGCGTTACCAGTTTCACGGAAATTATGCCAGCTGAAGCGGCGGCGCGCACAGCGTCGAGCCCGATAAGCGCGCCGGTGGGTACGATAATCCGTCCGCCATGCTCCCGCGCCAGATCGACAAGCTCCATATGATCGAGAAGAACGCCAACCGACAGCGGCATGAATATACGGCCCTTGAGAAGCGCCGGTTCGGCCACCGTCACAAAATGCGCGGCGGGCACGCATTCGACGATGATGTCGGCGTCATCGGCCAGTGCGCCGAGGGGTACGATTTGAGGCGGGTTCTTAAACCCGTCAACGCGCTGCTTCGCCCGCGCTTCATCGCGGGCGGAGGCGCAGGAGAGCATTATGCCGGGAATGGCGCCATCATCGACACTGCGTGCCACAGTCATGCCAATTGCGCCAAGCCCGGCGATGCCAAGACGAAGCGGTGCAGTTATTGTGCTGCTCATAAAATTTCCCAGTACTTAAAAGGGCGCCGCGAAACTCACGCAATCTTACCTTTCTGGATTGCCTGATAGCCCAGATATGTCGCCAGTATGAGCAGCATCGCCGCAAGAGCCGGGCGCACCACACCGCCCATCATGAACAAGGGAACCGTGACGCTGGCGGCCAGGATGGCCGGATAAAACCTTGTCCATATGCGCTTGCCTTGATGCGCGGAATAGAGCGGGAAGAAGGACGAGAAAATGGCGACAATGAGGAAGAACAAGGACCATGGCCGGGTCACGAACGGGCTGAGATCGGTGGTGATCGCCATGGCGCGCGCCAGATTGAGCTCCGCGATATTACCAAGCACGACGCCGAGGATCATGGGTGCCAGCGGAAAACCGAAATGGCGCATCAGGAAGCCCAAGATTCCGAACCACAGTAAGGTCCACAGGTCGAACTCCACATTATTGATGGCGAACACGCCGATACCGCAGAAGCCGAGGATGACGCCCGCCAGCACATACATGCGCACCCGCGTCACAAGTACGAAGATGCGCAGCATGAAGGATTGCAGGAAGATCATCATGAAGGTGGCGAGGAAGAAGGCGATGAATATGGAATAGGCCAGCACCGGTTCATCGCCGATGAAAGACGGGCTGGGGACAACATCATGTATCAGTAGCGCGCCGAGCATGACCGCAGTGGTCACATCGCCTGGAATGCCGAGCGCCATCAGGACAATCAGCGCGCCGCCCTCAACCGCATTGTTGGAACTCTCAGGCGCGATGATTCCATCAGGCGTACCGGTGCCGAATTCCTCGGGGTTTTTCGAAGCTTTTTTCGCCTGGTCATAAGCGAGAATGTTGGCGATCGAACCACCGGCGCCGGGCAAGATGCCGGTGAAGGTGCCAATCAGGGCGGAGCGCAGCACATTGGTCCAGCGCTTGGCGATCACTCGAATGGCCCGCATATGCTCAATTCTAATATGAGTATCGCCGCGCTCCATCAGCGATTTACGAGCTGATTCAGGGTCGCGGACATCGCTCAGCAATTGTGAAAAAGCAAATAACCCGATGAGGACGGCAATGAAGTCAAAGCCCTGCAGCATGGTATCACTGCCAAAATTAAAACGCGCCATGCCGGCGGCCTCATCCTCACCGACGGTCCTGATAAGCAGTCCGAGCGCACCGGCAATCAGACCCTTGATCATGTTCTTGCCCGCCAGGGAGGCGGTAATCGTGAGTGCGAACATGACCAGCATGAAATAGTCCCACGGGTTGAACTCCAGGCCTATCCGGGCGAGTTGCGGCGCAAAGGTGACCAGCAGAATCGCGCTGATGATGCCACCGAAAAAAGACGACCAGACGCCAATGCCGAGCGCCAGGCCGGGCTGGCCCTTTCGGGCCATGGGAAAACCGTCGAATGTGGTTGCGACTGACGAAGGCGTACCGGGAATGCCCGTCAAAATTCCGGCCATCAGACCGCCCGAAAGTCCTCCGACCAGTACCGAAACCATTGTGGCGAGCCCTTGCGAGGGCGGCATGCCGAAGGTGAAGGGCAGGGTCAGCAC
>CAYOEI010000028.1:0-4391 GCA_964402825.1 uncultured Hyphomicrobiaceae bacterium | reverse complement strand
AGGCCCTAATTGCAGGTCTTGATATACGCTCCGAAGGCTCCTGCGGCTGAGGCATAGGCCTGGGCCTGACCCTTGGAGAATGGTCCAGCCGCCGCGATCCAGTATCCGTTACGGAAGTTGGGGCACTGAGCAGTGTTCATCATATACCAACCGCCGCCACCCAATTGACCTAGCCTGGTCTGGGCTTGGCCCTGGCTGCGGAATGAGCCGGCGATGGCATACCAGTCTCCAACAGCAGGAACGGGGATAGGTCCTCCGCCACGGCCGCGCACGCATGGCCCGCCTAAAAGAAAGAATCCCGGCGGGCATTGGGCGGGGACAACCTGCGGACCTGAGCCAAGTTGGGTAAAGACCAGATTGTCCTGCCGGTAGCGAGCGACCCGGCACCCGCTTCCGCGAACAGGGGCCGTTCCGTTCAATATGATCGATGTGCCTTGTCTGCTCCGGACGCTGCATATGCCACAACGCCGCAGCGGGCGCTGAACAGCCGTGATTGTCCGTTGATGCTCCCGCCAGGACCTTCAACCCCGTCAAACAACAAAGAGCCTGGACGCGCACCTTGATTCAACATGCCCTGGCGCGGCTTGGAATAGCTGATTGTGATCTGTCCTCCGTCACAGACCTGAATATCCATGATCGACCCGTTATGCATATACTGATCCATTGAGCAGGCGCTGGCATTGGCATGCGGTGCAAATGCCATGAGAGCGAATATAACGGTGAGTGAAGACAGAACATGTTTCATCAGTTGATCCTCCCGGGGCGCGGAATAAATACTCAATCTTATTTTAGGGAACCCAGCGCATCGCGCCAATGTTTGATTATGCGCTTGCTGACGCTTGCGCCCCGGTAAGGCGTTTGAGCTCCAGATAAAGCACTTGCGAGAGGTCGGAGCGTTCATAGTTGAGCCGCTCGATGAGCACGACCTGGCGGCTGACCGGTGGATTACCAAAATCGAAAGTGCGCACGCTTTGCCCTAGTTCTCCTTTCAACCGCCCGGCCGGAATGACACCGGCGCCAAGACCTGCATGGGCCATGGAGAGAACAACATCGGAGGAGTCGAGCTCCATTGCATCCGACACAATAAGACCGGCATTTCTCATGGTGACGTCAATCAGCATACCCATGCCGGACAGCCTGTTGACCCTCAGGAAGGGAAGGGTGGTCAACGCCTCATCCCAAGTCGTAACTTTGGTATTCGGCGGCGCGATGACGATCAGCGGTTCAGCCATTATGGGGAGCATTTCCAGCTCCGGTTCACGAACCATGGGCTGGGTTATGATGGCGGCGTCCAGCTCTCGCCGGCGCACCTGACGTATCAGCGTGGATGTCTGACCCTCTTCGATCCGTATTTGCAGGCGCGGATAGCGTTTTCGGAGATTGCCCAGCGCAATCGGGATTAGGTCGCTCGAAAAACCACTGATGCATCCAAGAGCAAGGACTCCAGCGATTTCGTCCGCCGCGCGTGCTTCTTCGGCCAAAGCGTCGAATGTGCTCAACACTTCGCGTGCGCGTTTTGCAATATGCACCCCGTGGGCGTTGAGGCGGGGCGGGCGCGTGGTCCGGTCGAACAGCGCCACCTGAAGCTCATCCTCAAGTGCCCGCATCTGCTGTGAAACGGCGGCGGGAGTGACGAAAAGGCGCTCGGCGGCCACCGCGAATCCTGTGTGATCGGCGATCGCGACGAGGGTGCGCAGCTGTGGGATATTCATGGAAATAAATTAAGTTATACTAATGATAAAAGTCAATAAATATCAATTGAATTAACGGAGATTAACTCCCATCTTGATAATCAGACGCCACATAACGTGGCTTTGCAGCTTGGGAGAAAGAACCATGGCCAATGTCATCACCAACATCGGAATTGTCGCCGCAATGGTCGCAACCATGTTTGCCGTGAACTATCCTTACCTCATTCAGTAGGGCCCTATCTCATTCAGTAAGGTTTTTTGCCTTACATGCCGGGCGGAGGTGAGCGCATACGCCCTCCGTCCGGCGCCTCATTTCTCTACCCCCCGCCTCTTTGAAACGCCTTGTCGAATCGGGTGAGGAAGGCGCGCCCTTCCGCCTCGCCAAGGGCGTCCAGATGCAGCGTAACACGGGCGCGCGGCAGGGCCAGAAGGCCGCCAAGCGTCGCATTTTCAAGCGGCTCATAGACAATCCGCACTTCGGCACTTTCTGCGGAAATAATGATTTCCGTTTGCCCATCTTTCAGCATCACGTCCGGGCTGAGCGTTTTCAGGCCGCGATGAAACTCAGCCAGATCAAGAGACATGGTCTTTTCGACAGTGCCGGGCCTGGAATTCATGAAAAGGGCATCAGCCTCCAGCGACCGGCGGCCAGACGGCGAGGGTGTCGCCCTCGAGGAGAGTCTTGCCGTCAGCGCTCAAGGGCGGGGCAAAAACTCCGTTCACCAGAATGAGATGGCAGTTCGCGCGCGGCACCTGCTGATGGGCCAGCACTTCGCCGATGGTTGCGCCGTCTTTTACATTGAGATCAATCGCATTGCGCGCGGAGCCCGGAGGCAGGAAGGCGCCGAGAGATGCGTAGAGTTTGAGCGTGATTTTCATGGATCACGTCAAACCGGCGCTATGCCCTGGGACGTTGCCACATAAGCTTCGGCCAGACGTTCGGGTGATTTCATCAAAATGTCCTTCCAGCGCCCGAGCCGCATCTGCGTCTGGATAAGCCCGCGGGCGATGCCAATATGATCCGTGAGCCCAACCGCCTGCGCTCCGGCGAGCCGGTCGCCGTCAAATTCCAGCCGCAGATAGCGGTATGCGCCCTCATCTCTCATATGCGCGTTATCACCGCCCGTCACACCCTCCCAGGCTCCGAAGGACGACGAGACAAGCCCGATGGTGGCGAGCACATTCATATTCAGGCTGCCCTCATGGGGTGTCTTGTGCCCGGCCATATTCAGCGCGGCGATGCGCCCATGATCGGCCGCCACGGGCTGGATTGCGAGCACCGAAAATTCGCCGGTAGATAAATCCTTGCCCTGCGCCACATCTCCGGCCGCAAAAACATCCTTCGAGTTGGTGCGCAAATTTCCATTCACGGTGACGCCCTGCTTGGCCCTGATCCGGCTGCTCTTAAGAAAGCCGATATTCGGCGCAACGCCTGCAGCGACCACGACCAGCTTTGCTTGCAGTGATTTGCCCGAAGATAGCGTGACATGGAGGCGGTTTTTACCGCGCGCGATCTCCTTGATTTGTGTCGAGGTGAGAATGGTGACGCCATGATCCTCGCACCAGCGTTTCAGCATCCCGCCGGCGGTTTCATCCATCATGCCCGGCACCATGCGGTCCCCCATCTCCACCACGGTAAGCTTCACGCCGCGCGAGACGAGAGATTCAAGAATGATGGAGCCGATAAAGCCCGCGCCCATCAGCACGACTTCGTCATCTTTGTGGGCGCGGTCCAGAATGGCCCTGGCATCGGCCAGCGTCCAGCAGGTGTGCACGCCGGGCTCATCAAGCCCCTCGACCGGCGGGCGGATTGGGCTGGCGCCGGTTGCCAGCAGCAGCCGGTCATATTTGACCTCGCTCCCCCCCTCCAGTGCGATGGTTTTGCCCTTGATATCCAACGCACCCGCCCGGGCGTGCATTAATTCAATGCCCTGATTTTTGTAGTGATCCGGATCCTGGCGCAGATAGGCGCCTTCCTCACCGATGTTACCGGAGAGGAAATAGGGGATTGCCATGCGCGAATAGGGCGGCTCGTTCTCGTCGCCTATCAGCGTAATCTTGGCATTTTCGTCATGCTTGCGCAGGGTGTCGGCCGCAATTACACCCGCGGGCCCGTTTCCAAGGATGACGTGATGCATGAGGTCCTCCTCAGAGTTTCTACAGCGCCAGCCGGCTGAGCGTTTCGCCGGTCGGCACACCTTCCTTGGTCCAGCCGCGCAGCTGATAATATTCAGGCAGCATCTTGTCGAGTCCCGCGACAAGGCCCTTGGCGGGGCCTGTCTTGGCGGCATCCTTCAACAGCCGTTTGGGCAATGTGTCGTCTTTTGCCGTGAAGCCTGCCTGCAGATTGTACTGGCGCTCCAGGTTCCAGATCCGCTCGCCAACCTCAAGCAGCTTATCGACGCTCCATTCACCTGGAAGGGCGCTGTCAATCTGCGGTGCGATGTCATCAAGGGTCCAGGCGAAGGTTGTAAAGATACAAAGCCCGGAGGAATCGACCGCCGCCGTCGCGTCCTGGAACGCCTTGACCAGTCCAGCCTTGCCGTCGGTCACGAGCGGGTCGGTTTTTTCCGGGATGCCGAGGATTTCCGACGACACCGTATAAGAGCGCAAGTGGCACGCACCGCGGTTGGACGTGGCGTAGGTGAGCCCCATGCCCTGAATGCCGCGCGGATCATAAGCAGGGAATTCCTGCCCTTT
>CAYOEI010000027.1:0-11959 GCA_964402825.1 uncultured Hyphomicrobiaceae bacterium | reverse complement strand
CGGAGGGACCTCTTGTCGCCAAGTGCGGCGCATGCCGGTTACGGGACCGGGCGGGCTTTTTGGCACTCCCAATAAATTAAGCGTGTGCCAGGGAGGATGCCATGAGGATGACAATCGAACGGATATTCCAGACAGGGCATTTCCGGGCCGGGCTAAACGCCTTACACGCACTGACCCTCGCGCGGGCGGGCTGGTGTTAACTCCGGGGTCAGCCCAGGCGTTCATATGTGAGAGTACGGTGGGCGGCGGCGGCGGTGCCTTGGCCGGGGGTGGCGCATCCAATACGGCTTGCGGCTCAAACGCCAACGCCAGCGGCAATCTCAGCGGCAACAACGCAATAGGCGCCCTCGCCAACGCCAGCGGCGATAACAGCGTAAACACCGCGACAGGCCTTGCCGCCAACGCCAGTGGTGATAACAGCAC
This sequence comes from uncultured Hyphomicrobiaceae bacterium, assembly GCA_964402825.1. Taxonomy (GTDB): domain Bacteria; phylum Pseudomonadota; class Alphaproteobacteria; order Rhizobiales; family Methyloligellaceae; genus UBA2767. The sequence goes on along the minus strand of CAYOEI010000027.1, from coordinate 11,536 downwards.
GAACATAGCGACGGGCGATAACGCCATCGCCTTCGGCGTGTTCAGCGGCAACATCGCAATGGGCATCCTCGCCAACGCCACTGGTAATAGCAGCGCTAACAACGCATCAGGAAACTTAGCTAACGCCAGCGGCAATAGCAGTGCCAACATCGCAATAGGCGACATGGCCAACGCCAGCGGCGCGAACACAAATAACGTCGCCATCGGCGCATTTTCGGTCTCGACGGGCGGCTTGAGCACCGCAGTCGGTCCGACCGCCAGCGCCACATTCGCCAACTCCGCCGCCTTCGGCAATCTTGCCACGGCTACGCGCGCCAACCAGCAGGTGCTCGGTACGGTGAGCAACACCTATACCACACCCGGCATTACCTCCGCCGCCAGTACTGCGGCGCAAGGGGCGGTCCAGGGCGTTGTGACCACAGACGCCCAAGGCAATCTCGCCTCAGACGGCGGCGCGTTGCAGACGCAGGTCAATGCTAACGTGGCCGCCCTCGGCGCCTCAGCAACCGGTGTTGCCAGCAACACGGCAGCCATCAACGCGAACAGCCGCAATATCAATGAGAACCGTGAAGGCGTGGCGATGGCCATGGCTATCGCGGGAGCCGTGCCCTATCTGACCCAGAGCGAAACTTTCGCCTTGTCCGGCAGCCTTGGGACATTCGCTGGTGAAAACGCGATGGCCTTCGGCGGACGTCTGCGCTTGAATAACAAATGGTCGGTCGCCGGCGGCCTGGGCATGGATCTTGACGGAAATAATTACGGCGGCACCGTCAGCGCACGCATCGGCTGGTAGAGAGGGTCCTGCCGGACCTCTTCTACACTCCTCCTCTGGATGGGGAAGGGAGACCGATGATATTTTCCATACTCTGGCGCCGGCTGTCGGTCCTCCGGCAAAAGGTTCTGATCGCCGCATCGCCACAAGGTATGACCGCTTGGCCATTAATGACCTCGCTGCCGTCTGCCTCGCCGCTACGGCGTGCTGCTGGATATGAGTCCGGACCCTAGGTGGAAAGCAGACATCAGTGACAGCTGCTGTATAAAGCACGATGTCCTACGGCCAGAAGCTTGTACAGTGGCGGGTAATGTGACAACGCCTAACGTAACTCTCATAGAAAGGCTATACACAGGTCATCTGACGTCGAACCGAGACTGCTTCATTACAGATTTTAAGCGGACATGAGCGAAGCGCTACACATCAAAACACCCAACCCGATGATGCGGATCGAAGATCCGCTCGAAGCGCGAGCTATTATCCGGCGCGGCGAATATACCGGCCATACAGCGGCTGTCGCCCGGGACTACGTGCAGGGAAATCTGTGCATTCTGCCGCGTGACTATGCGTTGGACTTTGCGGCCTTCTGTCAGCGCAACCCCAAGCCATGTCCCGTCATCGGAATGAGCGCACCTGGCGACCCCGCTCTTCGCGACCTCGGCGATATAGACATCCGGACGGATGTACCCTCCTACCGGGTCTTTCGCGACGGCGAGATTGTCGATGAGCCGAGCGACATCATGGAATACTGGTCTGATGACCTCGTGACATTTGTGCTCGGTTGTTCCTTCTCATTCGAGTTGCCATTGCTGGAAGAAGGCATTTCGCTCCAGCATATCGAACGCGACACCATCGTACCTATGTATGCCACTTCGACAGCCTGCATACCTGCCGGCAAGTTCGCCTGCAACATGGTCGTTTCCATGCGCCCGCTCAGCCCCGCTGACGCCATTCGCGCCGTTCAGATCACAAGCCGCTTTCCCGGCGTACATGGTGCGCCTGTACATATTGGACTTCCGGAGCTCATCGGTATTGATGATTTGATGAAACCGGACTTCGGTGATGCTCCAGTGATTGAGGAAGGACAGTTGCCCGTCTTCTGGGCCTGCGGCGTCACGCCCCAGCTCGCAGTCGAACAGGCCAGGCCGCCCATCTGCATCACCCACAAACCCGGCTCGATGCTGATTACGGACAAGAAGAATATCGAGCTGGCGGCGCTCTAGAGCCTAACTTCCGAGGAACACGCGGCGCACTGTCTTGTGGTTCATAAGGGTCTTGGATTTGCCGCTCACCGCGAGGCGCCCGCTCTCCAGCACATAACCCCGATCAGCCATCGACAGCGCAAGCCGCACATTCTGCTCGATGAACAGGATGGCAACGCCGGACTCGCGGATATCCTGAAAGGCTCGCTTCATCTGCTCAACCACTTGTGGCGCGAGGCCAAGAAAGGGTTCATCCACCATAAGCAAGCGTGGGTGCGCCATGAGCCCTCGCGCCAGCGCCAGCATCTGCTGTTCACCGCCCGAGAGCGTATTTGCGAGCTGATCTGTGCGATCTTTAAGAATGGGAAACATTTCAACGATTTCCACCAGCGTCTCGTCCCGCCTGGCTTTTGCGCGCGGGTGCCATGCGCCGAGCAGAAGATTTTGCTGCACAGTCAAATGCGGAAACACACGGCGGCGTTCGAGCACATGTGCGAGGCCAAGGCCGGCGCGGTGATGGGTTGGGCGTCTGGCGATACTCTCACCCTCCACCAGAATGTCACCGCGAAGGACGGGCACAAGCCCGCTGATGGTATTGAGGACCGTGCTCTTGCCCGACCCGTTGGGTCCGAGAATCGCCACCATTTCCCCTTCATCGATATCCAGCGAGACCCCCCACACGACCTGAAAGTCGGCGTAGGCAACTTCCAGGTTTTTGACATCAAGCAGCATCGACCGTCCCCAGATAGGCGTCGACGACCCGGGGGTCATTTTGCACTTTTTCTGGCAGGCCAAAGGCAATGCGCTTTCCGAATTGCAATGCGAGGATACGGTCCGAAACCTCCATTATGACGGCCATGTTGTGTTCGATGGTGAGGATGGTGATGCCCTCGTCGCGCAATGCCAGCAAAAGGTTGATGAGCCCGGGGATGGTTTTCTGATCAACGCCGCCGGTCACCTCATCCATGAGCAACAGCCGAGCCCCGGTTGCAAGCGCGCGGGCCATTTCGAGCCGCTTGCGCTGACCTGTGCTGAGTTCACGCGCAAAACTGTATCGCTTCTCAAGCAGGTCCACGAAGGCAATTGCTTCAAGTGCCTTGTCCCGCGCTTCATGAACACTTGATGTTTGCGCCAGTGCGCCGACCATGACGTTTTCCAGCAGCGTGAGATCCGGAAATGGTTTCAGCTTCTGAAAGGTGCGCCCGACACCCATCCGGGCGATGCGGTCAGGCCGCATACCCGTAACATCGAGGTCTTTAAGGATAACCGTGCCGGCATCAGGTTTCTGAAATCCGGTCAGCAGATCGAACAGCGTCGACTTTCCAGCGCCATTGGGGCCGATGACACCCAGTATTTCACCCGCGCGCACGTCAAACGAAATGCCGTCATTGGCGGTGACGCCGCCGAACCGCTTGGTGAGCCCTTCGACTTTCAGCACTACACTCATGACGCGGTCACCCGTTTTCGCAATCGATCCGTAACAATGCTCAACAGCCCGCGGGGGCGGTAGACGCAGATGAGCAGAATGAGAACGCCATAGACCATGAGATCAACAGCGCCCCCGGTGCCGCCAAACCAGATGCGGGTAAACTCGGACAGTGGCACGAGAATGGCCGCGCCGAGCGCCGGTCCCCACAATGTGCCGGTGCCGCCAAGTACGACCATCAACAGGGCAAGGACTGAGATTTCCAGATTGAAGACGCGGTCAGGATCAATCACCAGCACATATTGGGCAAAGAATGTACCAGCGGCCGACATCATGGCGCCGGAGATCATGAAGGCTATGACTTTATGCCTGGCAACGTCGATGCCGAGGCTCTGTGCGGCTTCGGGTTCATCGCGCACAGCGAGAAGGCGCATGCCCAGCCGCTGGCGTTGCAGAAACCAGACAACCGCAAATGCCATGCTGCATAAACCAAGGCTTAAATAATAGTACTGGAGCTTCGTTCCATGAAACTGGAGAGAGGTCCAGGGTGCATCTCTTACGATAGGCATCCAGATGCCAGATGCCGCACCCACCCATTCCCAGCGCTGGAAAATAATCTGGACTGAGATGCCGATGAGGAGTGTTGCAATGGCGAAATAGTGACCACGCAATCTTAGCGTCGGTATGCCTATGCCAGCGGCAACAAGTGCTGAAAGCGCCATTCCAGCGATTAATCCCATCCACGGTGAAATGCCGAACTTCACGTAGAGTACTGCGCTTGCATAAGCGCCGATCCCGAAAAAGACAGCGTGGCCAAGACTGATTTGCCCGGACATGCCTGCCACCACATTCCACGATTGCGCCATAATCGCGTGCAGGAAGATCATGATCATCACGTGATGGTAGAATGTGCCGGTGAAAATGAACGGAAAGGCGGCGAGAACCGCGAAGAGACCTAATCCCAGAATCTTGAAAACCGGCGGAGACACCGGCCAAACCGGATCGCTCAAGGCCTCTTTGAGGGCTGTATTCTGTTTGCGCGCCATCGGCTTAATACCTCCCGAACAGGCCCATTGGGCGGAAAAGAACGACGGCAAAGTAGAGAGAGAACACCACAAGAGACTTGTAGGAAGCGTCGATGAAAATGCCTCCAAGCGATTCCACCAGGCCAATGGCAACCCCGGCCGCGAGGCATCCCAAAATGCTGCCAAAACCACCCAGCGCCACGGCTACAAAGGCGAGCAGGGCGAAATTGACGCCGACATCAGGAAACACGAAATAGAAAGATGACAGCATGGAACCGGCAACCGCGACGCAGCCCAGACCAATCGCCCAGCCAAGCGCGAACATGCGGTCGGTGGGGATGCCCATGACGGCTGCGGCTTCGCGGTCCTGAGCGGTTGCCTGCATCGCGAGACCTGTTTCAGTCCTGCTGACAAACAGCCAGAGTCCGATGAAGGCAGCAAGACAAACCAGCCCCGCAATGAGCTGAGGTTGCCCGATGAAGATGCCGGAAATCTCAATGCGTCCGGCAGCATAGGGGTTCTGGACGGAGCGGAAATCAGGCGTCCACAGAAATTGCGCAGCGGAGCGAATGGCAATAGCAAGCCCAAACGTGGCGCATATTTGCGCCAGCATCGGCGCATTCAGGATATGGCGAATGATGGCGTAATGGGTGATGAGACCAAAAAGAGCGAGAGCCGCCACAACGATCGGGAGCGAGAGCAGAGGGTCCATCCCGAGTATTGCCCATAGCCAGAACGAGAAGTACATGGAGAGCATGAGGAATTCGCCATGGGCAAAATTCACGATTTCCATGAGACCGAATATAAGGCTAAGGCCTACCGCCACCAGGGCGTAGATGAGCCCCATAAGTAGACCACTGACGATTGCCTGGATGATTACGTCTGAAGCCATGCAAACTTTATGCCCTAATTGTTTGACTTACCTTAGTGAACTGCTGGATCATACGCGATGCAAAAATACTTCAGGGAGGAAGATTAATGCGTACGAGAATTATAGGATTGGCTGCAGCCGCCTGGTTCGCGGGTGTTGCCACTGCAGCAGCACAGACAAAGGAAGTCGTCGTCGGTGTGATTTATCCGCTGAGCGGGCCGGTCGCGCAAGTTGGCAAGGATGCCGTTGCAGCCGTTAAGACGGCGATACAGATCATCAACGAAAAGCACGATCTGAATGTGCCTCTCGCAAAGGGTGCTGGCCTCACCGGACTTGGTGGTGCGAAAATCCGCATCATAGTTGGCGACCACCAGGGCAAGCCTGATGTTGGTCAAGGTGAAGCGGAGCGGATGATCAATCAGGAGAAAGTGCACGCTATGTTCGGCGCGTACTATTCTTCTGTCACTGCAGCTGCGAGCCAGGTAAGCGAACGCGCCGGGATCCCCTGGGTCAATGGTGAATCAACTTCGCCCAAGCTCACCACCCGCGGTTTCAAATATTTCTTCCGTGTCACGCCGCATGATGGTGAATTCACCCAGCTGATGTTTGAGTTCGCCGGCGACTTCGAGAAGAAAATGGGTAAGAAACTCAGCACTGTCGCGATTATGCATGAGGACTCGCTCTGGGGTTCAGACAGTGGCCGTGTCCAGAACGAGATGGCCAAGAGCAAGGGTTACAAGGTCCTTGAGAAGATTGCCTACCGTGCGAAGACCACATCTCTTTCATCGGAGGTTCAACGGCTGAAGGCGGCGAACGCAGATATGCTGTTGCCCTCGTCCTATACGTCGGATGCAGTGCTGTTTCTCAGAACTGCAAAGGAGCTCGATTACAATCCGAAGCTGCTGGTTGCCCAGAATGCCGGATACACCGATCCGAGCTTTTTGAAGACCATGGGCAAGGATGCTGAAGGCGTCATCACCCGCTCGCCATTCAACACCGACCTCGCCAAACAGATTCCGCTTATCGGCAAGATCAACGAGTTGTTCAAGAAGAACTCGGGCGGCCGCGATCTCTCCGACGTTCCGGCCCGTGCCTTTACCGGATTTATGGCCCTGGCGGACGCCATTAACCGGGCAGGCTCGACCGATCCGGAAAAAATACGCAAAGCGCTCACCGAAACCAATATTCCGTCCAGCCAGCTGATAGTGCCCTACAAGGGTATCAAGTTTGGCGCTGATGGGCAGAACATGCTAACGCGCGGTATTCTGATGCAAGTTCAAAATGGAAAATACTGCACGGTCTATCCGTTTGAGTTCGCGGCCTGCAAACTGAAGTACCCAATGCCGACATGGGCTGAGAAAAGCAAAATGTAGGTACTGGATTTTCAAGAATCAGGGACGCCGGACCGTGAGCCGAACGGTCCGGCGTTTCTTGTTGTATAGGCAGATGCAATTGGCTGCTGATATAAAAAAAGCGATAATCAATTACCGGCGAACAGTTCACAGGAATGAAAAATGAGCGGCGGGCGCACAAGGCTAGCTGTTGATATCGGCGGCACATTTACCGACATTGTCCTCGAGCGCGACGGGGAATTGACCACACACAAGATTCTCACAACGACTTCAGCCCCGGCCAAGGGTTTTATGGAGGGCGTCAACCAGGTCCTGAGCGTGACCGGCACTTGCGAAAAAGATATTGATCTCATTATTCATGGCACGACACTGGCAACCAACGCACTGATTGAGCGCAAGGGCGCCAAGACAGCACTGATTGTCACGCAAGGCCATAGGGACTCCCTGGAGATCGCCTACGAAAACCGCTTCGACCAATATGATATCAACGCTGACCGGTCTCCCCCGCTTGTGCCACGGGAATTGCGCATGCCAGTTGTCGAACGCATGAACTGGCGTGGCGAAGTTTTGACGCCACTCGACGAAAAAAGTGTATCCGGACTTATTCCGTTAATTGAGGAATACGAAGTAGAGAGCCTGGGCATCGGGCTCATCCACGCTTACGCCAATCCGGCGCATGAGGAGCGGATTGCCGAGATTATCGGCAAAGCCTTTCCCAGTTTGCCTCTTTCGCTTGCGAGCCATGTCTGCCCGGAAATCCGTGAATATGAACGCCAGTGCACGACATGCGCCAATGCCTATATCCAGCCCATTGTTTCATCCTACCTTAAGGACCTTGAGAGCCAGCTGAAACGCTCGGGCTTTGAATGTCCTTGTCTGCTTATGACATCTGCGGGCGGTCTGGTTACCATTGAGACAGCCGTCCGGTTCCCGATCAGATTGATGGAGTCGGGTCCGGCCGGAGGCGCGATCCTTGCTTCTCACATGTCCCGCCGCCTTGGCCACGAGCAGGTGATTTCATTCGACATGGGCGGCACCACCGCAAAGATCTGTCTCATTGATGACGGTGAACCCCTGTTGTCGCGCGTTTTTGAGGTCGACCGTGCGCACCGCTTCATGAAGGGGAGCGGTATGCCGGTGAAAATTCCTGTGGTGGAGATGGTGGAAATTGGCGCGGGCGGCGGCTCTATCGCGAAGGTCGACACTCTCAAGCGGATCACGGTAGGGCCGGAAAGTGCAGGCGCTGAACCGGGGCCCGCCTGCTATGACCGGGGAGGAACCGAGCCCACCGTCACTGATGCCAATCTGATGCTTGGATGTCTTGATGCGGAGAAATTTGCAGGGGGTCAAATCAGGCTTGATAAAGCGGCGGCATCAAAGGCCCTCAAGGCGCATGTTGGCGAAGCACTTGGTATGGACGCTGTTGCGTCTTCGGCAGGTATCGTTGAAGTCGTGAATGAGAACATGGCCAATGCAGCCAAGGTGCATGCGGCTGAACGCGGCAAGGAGATCGCCGGGCGTACCATGATCGCATTTGGTGGTGCAGCACCTCTGCATGCCACCGCCATTGCAGATAAAACCGGCATTGATCGCATTGTCATTCCCGCGGATGCAGGCGTTGGTTCGGCCATCGGTTTCCTGCTGGCGCCTGTTGCGTATGAGGTGGTGCGCAGCCGCTATATACGCCTGTCTGAATTTGATTGTGATGCAGTGAACACAATATTTGGCGCTATGCACGAAGAAGCACTCGCCGTCGTGCGTCAGGCGGTGCCGGCTGGTGACTTGGATGAAGGCCGCTTCGCCTTTGCCCGTTATGTGGGGCAGGGCCATGAAATCAAGCTCGAGTTGCCAAACATCGATCTCTTGCCAGAAGATGAAAAGACGCTGCGAGGCGCATTCGAGCAGGAATACACCCAGCATTTTGGCCGCACAGTGCCGGGTCTGGATATTGAGATTCTCACCTGGACACTTTCATTAAGCGAGAGAGCTCAAGCGGTTGAGGCACAAGGCGCAGAAGACGAGAATGCTGAAGCGCCTCCCAGTACCGAAACTCGAATGCTGCATCTTTCAGGTAACTCACCGTGCGTAGAAGTGCCGGTCTTCGAGCGCGATAGCCTGACAAGCGGGAACAAAATTAAAGGCCCGGCGATCATTGCCGAAACGCAAACATCCGTTGTGCTGCCGAGTGACTTTTCAGCCCAAGTGAACACTCGTGGCGATCTTATCCTTGAGCGCCGCCGTGACAGTGCTCAAGACACGCGTCAGGGATTGGCGCCAGAGCTTCGCTCGCAGCTCATTTGGAACCGCCTGCTCGCGGTCGTCGAAGAACAGGCGCAGGTAATTATTCGAACGGCCCTCTCAACGACAGTCCGTGAGGCTGGAGACCTCTCGGCCGGTGTGTTCAATCTGAAGGGACAAATGCTCGCACAGGCCGTGACCGGCACGCCCGGCCATGTGAATGCCATGGCGGCGTCTGTCGGTTTCTTTCTGGAAAAGTACCCGATCGATACGATGGGCGAGGGAGACGTTTATGTCACCAATGATCCGTGGCTTGGTACAGGACACCTGTTCGACTTCACGGTCGTCTCCCCGGTGTTCTTCAATGGTCAGTCCGTGGCGCTTTTCGCCTCGACGGTCCATGTCGTCGACATTGGCGGGCGTGGCTTCACACCCGATGCAGGCCAAGTGTTCGAAGAAGGCCTGTGCATCCCAATCCTGCCGTTATTCCGGCACGGGCGGGCTAATGAAGATGTATTTGAGATTGTGCGCGCCAATGTGCGCGAGCCTCTGCAAGTGGTTGGTGATCTTTACTCTCTCGTAGCCTGCAACGAAGTCGGCGGGCGGCGGCTCATTGAAATGATGGCTGAATTTTCACTGGAGGATCTCAACGAGATCGGCGACCACATTATCGAAACGTCGCGCCAGGCAATGCTGGATGAAATCCGCAGTCTGCCCGCGGGCACATACGAAAACGAAATGACGGTTGACGGCTACGAGAAGCCCGTGACGCTCAAAGCCAAACTCACCATCGGCGGCGAAGGAATTGACGTGGATTTTTCAGGCTCTTCGTCCGTATCATCTTACGGCATCAATGTCCCCTATACCTACACCATCGCTTATGCCTCCTTCGGCATCCGATGCATCGTTGGCAGCACGGTGCCGAACAATGCTGGTTCGCTTACTCCCATCACAGTGCGTGCGCCGGAAGGTTCAATCCTCAATGCGCCGCGCCCTTGTGCCGTTGCGGTTCGCCATGTGATTGGTCAGATGCTGCCTGATGTGGTTCTGGGGTGTCTCGACAAGGCCCTGCCTGGTCAGGTGCCGGCTGAGGGTAGCTCCAGCCTGTGGAACCCGATGCTCTCAGGCGGTCATGGGCTGGTTGAGGATCACGACTATGGCGATGCTGAACCTTTCTCCGTCACCATCTTCCATGCTGGCGGTACGGGTGCTCGCCCGGCCAAGAACGGACTTTCGGCAACGGCCTATCCTTCAGGTGTGCGCAACACTCCTGTCGAAATCACAGAATCGGTTGCACCACTCATTTTCCATCGCAAAGAGTTACGCGTGGGTTCAGGGGGGCAGGGGCTCTATCGCGGCGGCGACGGACAGATTATGGAAATCGGCAGTGCCGTCGGTGCGCCCTTTGCCGTTTTTGCTCTGTTCGATCGTATCGATCACCCTGCACGCGGACGCGGCGGAGGCGGCAACGGCACTCCAGGAGCTGTATATTTGGCGAGCGGTAAAAAACTCAAGAGCAAAGGCAAACAAATCGTACCGGCTGGCGACAGGCTCATACTCGAATTGCCTGGTGGCGGTGGTATCGGTAAAGCAAATTGATTGCTCTCCGGCAACAGGTTTACCTCCAGATCTGCTGACGCAATGAGCTGAACCTGCGGCTCTAATCGGGTATCACTGTCACGCTCCGTATTTTTCCCCCGTCGTTTGTTGCCAGCGCCGCGCGGGTCGCGTTTATCTCCCAGCGGCGACCCCAATACCAGCATCAAATGCGGACATCCCATGCGTTTCGCAATTGCTCGATCCGATGAGACGCCGACGATAAACGTGATCACTCAGTTAGGCTAGCCTTGCGAAGGCCTTCGACGATGTGATCAAAATCCGCCGGATCCTTATAGGGTAGAATCTGCTTGCGGTGTTCCAGCGAGTAATCCGGATTTATTCGAAACAGATCTTCCCATTGGACCTTCGCTTCGTCGATTTGCCCAAGATGGCCATAGCTGGCGGCCAACAATACCCGGGAAATGTCCGTATCAGGCTTGCGGATCAAGCGTCGTTTGAGAAGGTCTATTGCTTCCTCGTACCGGCGCAGTTGAAAATAAGCTAGCGCTAACCAATGCAATCGAATGTCGGCATAATGCGGATCAAGGCTCATGCCGCGATTGATCAGTTTGATCGCTTCCTCCGAGTTTCCCGCGTAGTGATGCGTCAAGCCCAGAAAAACTAGCCCGGCGGTAAAGTTTGGTTCGAGCGCGATAGCTCTCTCAAGTTCCGTGATGGCTTGATTGTGTTCCCTCTTCCAGAGGTAAACGGTTCCCAGCGCATGATGAGTTAACGGATCGGTCTCGTCCAGCGCGACAGCCTTTTGCGCGAGTTCGTGGGCGTGCGCCAGAGGTCGATCGGGTGTCTCGTGCCATTGATTGGCGTAGTTCATATGGTGTGTATAAGCCAGGTAGGCGTACGCAAGCGCATAGCCGGGGTCCAAATCGATCGCTCGCTTTAGCAGAACTTCGGCCTAGGCGCTTCCCTCCTTCGAATTCAGTCGATATTGTTCGCGACCACGGAGGAAGCGATCAAACTGATCAATCGCGGTATGAGCCTTGATCCGCATTATGCCGACATTCGATTGCATTGGTTAGCGCTAGCTTATTTT
>CAYOEI010000026.1:0-3034 GCA_964402825.1 uncultured Hyphomicrobiaceae bacterium | reverse complement strand
ATATGAGGCCGGCTGCCCCAAACGCTGCCAATACACTCCGATCTACATGCATCTCTGTACCTCCGTGTCCGTCAGCACCGATCGAGTAGAGGTGAACCGGTGCGGCATCCTTGGGATGCGAACGCGCGGCGACATGCTGCGCCTTTAAGGTATTCGTTCGGAGGGTGGCTTTCGTTTCGGCCTTGCTCGACTCGTGACGACCAGGCTCATCTTGCCGTCAGCCGGGCGATCGGGCGAAGCGTTAGTCCGACAGCTGGCTGCATGCTGCGTGGCCAGCCCGAGCTGCCCCCCGATAAGTGTGCTGATTGAGACACCGCGCCGCGTCGGAGACGTGCGTCAGGGATGTCCGCTTTACCCCCAAAAGCGGACATTGGATTGAGGGGGCGGAATGTCCGCTAAGTGCCAAAAGCGGACATTACGCAGCACGCAAGAACGCGTTCAGTGCACCGGCCACAGCTCCGGCGTCGCCGTCGTGCTTTGTTCAGTCTTCCGAAACGGGTGCGCTAACCTTGCACCCAAGGTAGGCCGGCGGCTTTCCATCCGGCAACCTGCCCTCGATGGCGATTGGCATCGAGTGGCCCCTCGCAACCATCCGCCACATTTCTACATCGCTCGTATCCTGCATTCGCCATGGCTTCCGCGGCCATGCGACTTCGAACACCAGACCGGCAGACAAAAAATAATTCAGCGTCCTTCTTGGCGCCCGCCGCATCGAGCACTATCGCCAAACGCTCCGGGAATGCCGCATCGATCCTGTTCTCAGGAGAGGTTTGCCACTCGACCGTCAGAACCTGCTTCCCGATTTCTTCAAGAACGGGAAGTCCAACGAAGGTCCACTCCGCTCTCGTCCGCACATCAATCAACACGGAGTTCGAATCGCTCTGGAGACGAGCCCAAACCTCATCCACAGGCAAATCCTCAATGTGGACGACTTCCATCGACTCCACTTGTGTCCTCCAAAGACGCAGATGTCGCAGAATTTCTTCTGACAACAACCCACATTACAGAGTTCGGCAGACTTAAGAAAACAAAACCCCGTCCCCCGGGCTCGCGCCCAGAAAGATACGCAATTCTTCCCACTGCGGGCTCCCGTAGGGGCTCACCACCAGCGGGGCCTGCGCCCGGAAATTGAGCCGGGTATGGTTCTCGTGAGGCGAGGGGACGCCCGGGGGGGGCAAACGTGTACTTCGTCGGCTACTGCAAAACATAAGGCTCGTTGCCTTCGTCTCTAGCAATTCTCTGCTTGAGCTTGCCAAAAAGAAGTGACTTGAGAGGCGGGGCCTCGCATTGCTCGCAAGGCTGCGCGTGCCTCGTCGCTCTTCTTTTGTGCAGAGCACAAAAATAGAGCATATAGAGGGGCTTAACAGCTCGTCAGTTTGGCTTTATGAAAGAGAACCGTGGTTTCCTCCGTTAGATTTTAAGAGGGGTCGATGGAGAAAGAACTGTTAGACCGTCTGTCACTACTGGGGTCTATGGAGAAAGAACTGTTAGACCGTCTGTCACTATTGGCGAACGACGAAGCTTTCCTTGAATTAAAGATGAAAACAGAGGAGCTGCGCCGGAAGATTGCTGACGACATAGAGTTCGACGGCGAGGCATACCCCGGCGACGAAGTGCGCCTAACATTATTTGAAGCCAGGCAGGCGAAATACGAAGAGTTCAAAGCTGCTCAAACTGAACAGAAAGAGGCGAGCTAGATCAGCTCGTCGTCCAAGCGGCTCGCCACTTCGGCAGTGTTCCCGAATAGCTTTCGAGGCCCGTGAACCGTCCTCAAACGATTGCGGCGACGTTATCGCTATTCGCGACGGAGCTAAGAAGGTGGATGCGGAGAAGTAACTGCTTCGGGGAGGCTTAGCGGCACCTGCATTCTCAGGCCCTCACGCAGTATGCCAAGCCCATATGCACCGCTTAGCGCAGCGCGGGGCTCGACAACTGCTGGCAAGCTTATGCCTTAACAGTATGACGGGAATAAGAAATACGAGCCGAGCCGCTACGACACTACATGCACTCGGTATGTCCGTGACCAACAGGCAGCGAACATGCTTCCACGATTTCACGAAGTTGAGCCTCGCTTGGCTTGCCGCCGTAGACGTTGGTGACACCGCCATCTTCGACACTGTCTCAGGTTGAAAACTAGAGAATGTCTTTACGGCTTGCGTTCTGGATAGTCCGGGTCCCAGTGGCAAAAGACCTCTCGATCAACTTCGTTCGCGAACGCCATCCGGGTAGTCGAACGCCGAGAACCTTTTTCCGCCCACTTAGGCGTAACCTTCTGACCACGCGACACGTACTTCACCTTCTCGTCGTCGATCTCCAGAACCTTGCGGACCTGATCAGTTGAGGTCACATAACACTTGTCGATAATTATCGAGCTGGGGGTGATCGCCATGAACTCTCTCCAACACGCGGCCGCGAAGTGGCAACGGGTGTATGCTTGCCGTTAAGAAAGGTCAAGGATGCCCAAAGGACCACAACATGAGAAGCGCCCCGCTGATGTCGTCGGCTACACGCAATTGTCATGGGTAACAGCACCAGACAACAGACTGAGTAGAATTTTTGGTCGAGGGCTTCCACATTCTCGACCGAGCTAAGAAGGTGGATGCGGAGAAGCAACTGCTTCGGGGAGGCTTAGCGGCACCCCTGGCACTCGGATTAGGAATCGCCGTACAGATCGCGAGCTGAGCTTACGGTCCGCCTGGGGCGCAGCTATTCTAAGCATGTGCTGTCCAATCCCACAGGCAGGCAGCACACACTGGCCCGGATGGCGCCTCACACATCGTCCGGGCTTTTTCTATACGAGCAGACCACCACCCACATCTTTGCCAAGAACGCCTAAGGCACCAACGGCCCGCCAAGGGGAACCGTGGCGGGCCTACTTATTGACCGTGCCGTTTCAGGCAACCGTTAAATCTCTATCTGTCGAGCGCCCTGGCATGGGTGCCTATCTGGGCGTAACCTACGAGCCCTCACCTGATGATCTTGGGAGGCGGTGATGCTACGATCTCTAGTGTTCGTTCTTGCGCTGATGCTATCG
>CAYOEI010000025.1:0-5001 GCA_964402825.1 uncultured Hyphomicrobiaceae bacterium | reverse complement strand
CTTATGATTTTCGCACGACGACCATTGCGCACGAACCGGTCGTCATCACACGCGGCCCCGATAAGGCTGTTCGCGCATTCTTAAATGTTTGCCCTCACCGGGGAATGATGATTGAGCGGCGGCCTTCAGGCAGCTTCCTTGCGGGACAGCCCTCAGGCAATCCCAAGCGCATGACGTGCATGTTCCACGCCTGGCAATTCGATATGAAAGGCAACTGCGTTTACATTTCGCGTGAAAAGGAAGGTTATCAAGACCGTATCTGCAAGGAGGATACAGGTCTGAGACGGCTTCGTTGCGAGGTCGCCATGGGTGGTTTCGTGTGGGTCTGCCTGAACGACAAACCAGAGTATTCGCTGGAGGAATGGGCGGGTAAACCCTTTGAGTGCATCCGCGAGTCGATCGATGCCGAACCGCTTGAAGTTTTCCACTATCACAAGGCCATTATCAACACGAACTTCAAGCTCTGGCACGATACCAACAGTGAATTTTACCACGACTTCATGCACTACCATAATCGTGTCACGGGCTTTAACGACGAGTATTTCGCGCGCAAGAATATCGGCTTCGAGCACGGGCACGTAAACGTGACATCCTTCGAGGTGAACTATGACGAGTATGAAGGCTTCGAATCGCGCGAAGAACTCTCATTCCCGAAATTTCCACCAAACCAATGGTTCATGATTGATCTGTTCCCGGGGATGAATTTCAACCTTCGCGGGTCGGCGCTCCGGTGCGATATCATGACGCCGCTCGGACCGAATAAGGTGATGATTGAATTCCGAGGCCTGGGTGTGAAATCCGACTCCGCTAAGGATCGTCAGACCAGGATCGAACATCACAACTCGATCTGGGGGCCGTTTGGCCGCAATCTGCATGAAGATCTGATCGGCGTTACAGGGCAGGGCGCCACCATGCGAACCGGCACCGAGACGCGCCGCATTCTGCACGGACGCCATGAAGACAACTTCATTCACGATGAGGTAGGTTTGCGCCACTATTACGAGGAGTGGGGCAAGTGGATGAACCGTCTGCCAAGTGATCCGACTAAGGAATTTAAGGCACCTGCGGTAGCCGCAGAATAGACAAAGTCGAGGCTGGCGCGGCATTTATACACCGGAAAACGGACTGACAATGACTGAAGACAGTCCGGCCCGTTCCGGCATTTAAATTAGGAGTGTTATTCAATGAGCGCGAATGGATACGGGACCACTGAAGCTGTCAAGGACACGATCTATCGCTCATGCCTTCTGCTTGATGAAGAAAAATGGGGTGAGTGGCTCGATCTGTGCGACGACGATTTTAAATATTCAATCAAGGCTTGGAGCCCCGAGATCAACTATGACATGACCTATTTCTCGGCTGATCACAATCACCTTTCAACCATGACGGAACAGTTGCCGAAGCATAATACAGACCATTCACCGCTCAAGCGGCACACGACGGTCTACACAGTGGATGTCAATCAGGATGGCAAAACGGCCACCGCTGTAACCTCGCTGGTTGTCTATCGGAATATGCTTGATGGTGAGATGTCCCATCTCGATGCAGGAGAAAACCATCTGTTTCTGGTGGGCAAATATCTGGACAAGCTGAAGATTGAAAATGGTAAGGCGACGTTCCTGGAGCGCGAGGTCAGAATCGAAACGCGGCGGCTCGATAAGGGTTCGCATTGGCCCATTTGAGGCGGTGCAGTGGGGCCCGTTATTTTGCTTTCCTATTTGTCTGATGAGCTGATTGGTGCGTCTGACGCTCACGGTTGTGAGGACGTGGGAGAATGCGCTGCGGCTTTTCCAAAAAGTTAAGAATAATTCGGAACAATCCGGGGCAGTGCCTCGCCGGGCATCTGGGAGTGTAGGGGAATGAGCTGGAAACGCGTCTGCTCGGCGAATGACGTCGCCGCAAACAGCCTGAAACAATTTGATGTCGATGGCGTTCCAATCCTGATTGCCAATCTGGGCGATGAGTTCAGGGCTTACCCGCCATTATGCCCTCACATGGAGGAGCGGCTTGAGGAATCGGGTATCTGCGAGGGTGGCCTGATGACGTGTTCCAAGCATCTTTGGCAGTGGGATATGCTCACCGGTGAAATGCGTGGAGAAGCGGAAAAACCGCTGCTGCTGTATGAGGTCAGGCAGGAAAATGATGATGTCCTTGTCAATATCGAGAAGGAACTCGAATATGAATATGAAGAGGACTCAGCAGAGGACGACGACGATTTCTGGGATTGAGTGCTTGATCCTCACCTGTTTCTGGCAGAGCAGTGGAGCGCGGCTGAAATGAAAGTTAGCGGACGTTCCAAAACCGGCAAATTCACCTTCGAATGCAGGTCGGACGAGCGCATACTCTATGCCGGGCTGCGCAACGGTTTGGCGCTGCCATATGAATGCGCAACCGGCACCTGCGGAACTTGCAAAGCGCGCGTTCGGGAACCGTCGACAATCAAGGATCTGTGGCCCGAAGCACCAGGCAACGCCTACCTCCAACGCGAGCGCGGCGAGTTCCTGATGTGCCAGGCGCACGCTCTCTCCGATTGCGAGATTGCAGTCCCAACAAAAATGAATTCGGTGCAGGACGATTATATTCCACTGGTTTCAACACAAGGAACTATTGTCAATAGCAGGCTCCTTACCCACGATGTTATCGCCTTCGATATTGAACTCGCCGAACCAATCAATTTCGACGCCGGTCAGTTTGTTGTTCTGCAAGTCCCTGATGTGGACGGGGGCCGTGCCTATTCGATGGTCAATTACGAGCACGCCACGCGCCATCTGGAGTTTGTGGTCAAGAAGAAGCCTGAAGGCGGGTTCTCGGATTGGTTATTCAACTCAAAGGCCGATGGAACCCTGGCGGAAATTTGCGGCCCTCTTGGCCGCGCTGTATTTCAACCCGATGAGGCCAAGAATCTTCTCTGTATTGCAGGCGGTTCCGGCATAGCCGGGATGATGTCCATTCTCTCACGGGGCTGTCAGGAAGATTATTTTAAGGATTATTGCGGCAACTTGTTCTTTGGTGTTCGCACGCTAAAGGATGCCTTCTTTCTGGATGAGTTGGCGGGCTTCGTATTGGCGTTTCCTGATAAATTACGTGTTACAATTGCTCTGTCGGATGAACAGGTTGACGCCGGGGAGGCACCCCACAATGGCGCACTCAATTTTGCTTCCGGGTTTGTTCACTCCGTCGCCTCGGAGCGGATGCGCGGACATTATGATGATGTGGTGGCCTACGTCGCCGGGCCTCCGCCGATGGTCGATGGCGCAATCAGAACATTAATTGTGGATGCAAGACTGCCGGCGGAATTGATCCGCTACGATAAATTCAGCTAGGTTGGCGGGTAGGATGGCAATCTACTCTTACTTGAAGCGTCGGGTATTCCGGTGTGAAACAGCACGCAGGTGCGAAGACGCAATCCGGGTGCCGAGAGGCGATTTGGAGCAGGGAAATGAATGAAAAAAACGCCATTCTTGAAGTACTGAAACGGGCTAACCTGTTTTCCGAAATATCGGATAGCACTCTCGAGGCCATTGCCGGAATAACCATGCGGCGTAATTACGAAGAGGGCGACAGCGTGTATTCGCTTGGCGATGATTCGCGCGATATCTTTGTGGTTGTCAGTGGCCGGGTCCGGTTCTCACTCGGGGCCGGCAACCGGGCGGGTGCTTCCGGCTCGATCATGACAGAGGGGCAAATGTTTGGGTGGGCGGCTCTAATTGACGATCAACCCCGGCGCGTGGCGACGGCGCTATGCCTTGAAAATTCGTCTCTGCTTGTCGTCGACGGCGGCAAGCTTCTGGAGATTTTTCAGCACGATAGCGGTGCCGGCTACCTCTTCATGCGCGGCCTAGCCAGCATGATCGCAAATAATTTTATGGATGTATTGTCGAACTGAGCCCGCCACGGGGGGTCATACAGGCCCCGCGGCAAAGCCTTCTTCCCCCACTCGAGTTCCATTGTCTCGGACGCGGCCGCCGATCCTTAATAAACAACATTTTTTCAGTCGTTTAACTTGATCCATGTCAAAGCGGTGTCCCTCGTAACAGGGCAAGATGTGCAGTGTCGGGCAAAGTTGCTCCGTGACCGCAGTTTGAGCATCAAGAAAGGGGAAGGCTATGACTGATAAGGCCTATAAACCGGCATGCCGGCCTGAACAGCCCGGGACTTGCGCCAGATGCGATATGGCCTATGACTGCCAAAGCAAGATGTCCGGACGGCTCATGCCGTGGCCACTGATTGCCTTGGTGGTGATCGCAATAATGGCGTTTATTTTTTGAGTTGATCGTCCTGCTCAAGGCTGATCGATGCGCCTGCTGGCGACATTGTTGATAGATGCAAAACCAAACAGTGCGATCGACTCTCAACAGCTATGCGATCCGGTTTCATTGAGTTAGTTTTGCTGTGAATTCAAAGCCCGCCAAGGCAAAAAAACCACAATCATAGATTGTAGTAGTCTTTTAATGCCCTCTCAAGGAGAGCTTTAACTCATTGAGTCCAAAGAATATTCTAAATTATAAAAACTGTATAATAGATGACACAATAGTACTTATAGATACAATTCGCGTAGACACTTTTTCCAAATACGCTTAGCATGCTTCATAGTGTCGCAGGCTGCCAATCCGGAGCACATGACCAGTTGGTAACGGTCCGTTCGTGGTGCCGCCTCACTCCCAAAATGGGAAGCACGCTGGCTGCCTAAGTGACCAAATAGAACGCATGAACGACTCTTCTCGTGATGGAGCGACTCTGTTTTTCCGTCAATGGGAGAGGTGTGTTCAGGAGGAAATAGAGGGGATTACAGAAAATGACTGTTGGTGGAAAACACACCCATCTTACCTATCCCGAAATCGATGAAGTGGTGGATGACGATATTCGCCGGCATATGGAAGGTATGATGGAGGCGGAGAAAAACGTTCTCCATGCACGTGAGCAGGAGATGGAGGAATGTGAGTGCAAGGAAGGCATGTTTCCCAATCCGACTACCGGACGGCGCGCCTTTCTACTCGGGGC